>NZ_JBLZFZ010000050.1:0-50487 GCF_050753385.1 Pantanalinema rosaneae CENA516 | reverse complement strand
AGATGTGTATAAGAGACAGTCCACAAACTTTCCCAATGGCTCACCTACTCCCTCCTGGAACCACTTCAGGAACTCGGTCTGACCATTACTGAGTTAGATGACCTAACCGGACTTCCAGAATATCGCAATGGTGGTCTTTGCCTGGACTTAGGCTTGTTGCAACTCCGCGATCGCAGCCTCCTCCAACATGCTCACCTCCCTGACTCAGAACTGATTGTGGAATGGCGGGCATTAACAGTCATTTTGCTCGATCGCATTGCCGATACCCTCCGCCAAACCCTGGGGATGACTGCCACTGAACTCCCCCTCGTCAAAGTTCTCCAAGGCGGCACCTGGACTGCCGGACGACAAATCGCTGCCGAACTCCGTCCACCTCACGGTCTGCCCCCAATTCAAATTCAGAGCGATGGCACAGTATTTTGAGGATTACTAACTGAGCAAAAAAGATGAATTCTTGGTTTAAGAATCAGGTTACGTGGGAACTCTAAAAATAGAAACCATTACTCTTTGCACAACAAAAAATAATGGTTGTTGCTGCCTGTTCTTAATGAAGAATTCAATTGAGGTGTTCACAATGGAAACGCTTGTTTTTCTTTGTAATGGGGAGGAATACTACGATAGTCATATAGGTCAAATTCAGAATAAACAACTTCCAGCTTTGATTAAAAATGTGATCGCATCGGGAAGCTATTACAAAACAGAGTGGAGTGCTTGGAATTCAAAGTTTATACAAGTTGGAGATAGAGCTTACCTTACAAGAAGTGGCAACACGGGAAACAATCCTAGTGGTTTTATTGCCGCAGGTCATGTGATAGCAGCACCAGAAAATCGACAGTTGAGACGTTTAGGAGGTGATTATTCAAGCCTAAGTGCTGCATATGTAGATGATTATGATGGACGTTTCTTTGTTTGTATCCAATTAGATTCAGTTGTTGATTTTGATGTTCCACTAGAGCAAAAAAACCTTGCAAAATTATCAAAATTCAAAGGTGTAAACTTTAATTTTGGTCGTGGAGGAGCTAGGTTTGATTATAGAGTTGCACCTTTTCTCGATTCTGAATGGGATAAGCATTCTCTAATTCAACAGCGGCAGGAGCGAGGTCGCAGGTTGATTGATGTCTTTCTTGAAAGAGGTAATAGCTTTAAGGAGAATAAAGAGTATCAATCTGCTATTGATACCTATGAATTAGCATTAAAGATTGATCCAAATTATCATAAAGCGTTATCACAAATAAAAATTTGTAGAGCTCTTTTAGCTAAGGAAGAACCTCTTTCAACTACTATAATAGAAACTTTAGTTGAAGTAAGTAAAACTCTTAATTTTACTCCAAAAGATAGTAGTGATGCTCAACAAAAGACACTTATCTCAATTGCCTCAAGACAAGGGCAATATCAGTTTCGCCAGCTTCTTTTACAAGCGTATAAGTACAAATGTGCAATTACAGGGTTTGATGCCGATGTCGCGCTTGAAGCAGCTCATATAATTCCTTATGTTGAAACCCAAAACAATGCTCCATCAAATGGGCTACTTCTACGAGCCGATTTGCATACTCTTTTCGACTTGAATCTTATTGCTATTAACCCAGACAGTCTACGAATTAGTCTAGCTCCCAGCCTTCAAACTACTGAATATCGAAGTTTACAAGGTAAACAATTACGTATTCCTGAAGAAGAGGCTTTACAACCTAACAAACAGTTTTTGCAACGACGCTTTGAGCTATGTTGTTGGAAGAAGCTGTATTGAGAGAAAAATTAGCTTATTACGACGGTGAATGAGAAGAGATGGTTGTTAGTATTTGGGCTGCCTCAAACTCTAATCGGGCTAAGGTCGTCGCCGCTTCTGCGAGGTAAAGGGCTGTATTAGCTCGAATGATTGGGTCGGTTTCTCGAAGTAAATCTTCGCAATATGACCAGACTCGCAACCGATAGGCTCGGACTGACTCAAGATCAGCAGTATGGCGCTTAAGTTCAGACATTTAACTTCCTCAAATTCTTAAATCACGCATATCAAGTTCAGTTCTGAGTAGTTGCCGTTTGGCTTCATTGTAGAAGTATTTTACGCCAAGCATGGCTTTCTCAGGTAAGGTCACATCTAATCGAGCCTCTGTAGGCTTTAAAGACGGGTGACGAACGATGACCGTGTAGTTTCTGGCTGGGAGATCAAGGAAAACAGCATCTGCAACTCTAAACCGAACCGGCTGCTGATCAATAACCTGTCCTTCAGCTGCAATTAATACTGTAATCAACTCTCCTTCTATGGATGCCAGACTGACTCCACGTTCATTGCGAACTACCACAATAATATCTGACAAATCTTGATGCCTAGTTTCTTGAGTTTGCAAGTCCAAGTGTACTAAATAAATTGTCTAAAAATTAATTCTGTTAAGCTCTAAATTCCAAAAGCCTACAAAAAAGCTCCCTGAATTCCTTCAGAGAGCCGCTTTGTTTCAGGTGAATTGGGTTATGGCCAATTCAGAGATTAGCCTTATAGGGCTTTGGCTTTAGCCACGACGTTATCCACGGTGAAGCCGAACTTCTCCATGCAAACGCCGCCGGGAGCCGATGCCCCGAAGCGATCGACGCTGATGCTTGCCCCTTCAGCCCCAACGTACTTGCACCAGCCCATGCTGATTCCAGCTTCCACGGCTAACCGCTTGGTCACTGCCTTAGGTAGTACGGATTCTTTGTAAGCGGCATCTTGCGCTTCAAACAGTTCCCAGGAAGGCATAGAGACGACGCGAACTTTCTTGCCTTCGCTGGCGAGTTGTTCAGCCGCTTTTACGCACAGGCCGACTTCAGTGCCAGTCCCAATCAGGATCAAGTCGGGAGTGCCATCACAGTCAACGACCGTGTATGCCCCTTTCGATACACCCTCGATCGAGCTACCAGCCAGGTTGGGGACATTTTGCCGCGACAGGGCAATCAGAGTCGGACGATTTTGACTGGCGTTCTCAACGGCGACTTTGTAAGCGCCAGAGGTTTCGGTGCCATCCGCCGGACGCATGACAGTCAACTGTGGAATGGCACGCAGAGAGGCGATCGTTTCGACGGGTTGGTGAGTGGGACCATCTTCACCCAGGGCGATCGAGTCGTGGGTCATCACCCAGATCACGCCCACATTCGCCAGAGCCGACAGCCGAATCGCCGCCCGCATGTAGTCTGTGAATACCAGGAAGGTGGCACCGTAGGGAATTAAGCCAGAGTTATGTAGAGCAATCCCGTTACAGATTGCGCCCATGCCATGTTCCCGCACCCCAAACCGGATATTGCGGTTCTGGTATTGTCCGGCTTGGTAGTCGCCAAAGCCTTTCAGTTCGGTGAGGTTGGAGTGGGTCAGGTCAGCCGAACCGCCAAATAATTCCGGCAGGACGGGAGCCAGGGCATTCAAGCAGATTTCCGAGTGCTTCCGGGTTGCCACTTCCTTGTCTTCCGGCTTGTAGGTCGGCAGGACTTTATCCCAACCTTCCGGTAACTTGCCGCTCAGGAGCCGCTCAAACTCCGCCGCTTCCGCCGCATACTTGGTTTTGTATTGCGCCCAGAGTTCATTCCACTCGGCTTCCAGGCTAGCCCCGCGATCGACGGCTTTACGCATGTGAGCCAGAGCATCATCGGGGATTACAAAGGGGTCATAGGACCAACCGAGATTGTCGCGGGTCAGTTTAATTTCATCACCACCCAGCGCTGCGCCGTGAACCCCGGCGGTATTGGCTTTGTTCGGTGAACCGTAGCCGATCGTCGTTGTGACTTTGATCAGCGTTGGCTTATCGGTGACGGATTTGGCTTCGGCGATCGCGTTAGCAATGCCATCCAGATCCGTGTTGCCATTGGGCACATGCAGCACATGCCAGCCATAGGCTTCAAACCGCTTACCCACATCTTCGGTGAAGGAAATCTCGGTGTTGCCGTCGATCGAAATGTGGTTATCGTCGTACAGGGCAATCAGCTTGCCGAGTTTCAGGTGTCCCGCCAGGGAACAGGCTTCGCCAGACACCCCTTCCATGTTGCAGCCATCGCCCAGGATGACATAGGTATAGTGGTCAACCAGCGTCAGGTCAGGCTTATTGAACTTAGCGGCGAGGTGAGCTTCTGCCATTGCCAGACCGACCCCATTGGCAATCCCTTGCCCCAGAGGACCAGTCGTAACTTCTACCCCAGGGGTTTCAAAGTTTTCCGGGTGTCCAGGGGTTTTCGATCCCCATTGGCGGAACTGCTTGATGTCGTCCAGGGTAACGCTATCATACCCAGCGAGGTACATCAAAGCATATTGCAACATGCAACCGTGACCCGCTGATAGCACGAAGCGATCGCGGTTAAACCACTGGGGATTTTTGGGGTTGACCCGCAGGAATCGATCCCACAGCACAAACGCCATTGGCGCTGCCCCCATGGGCAGTCCGGGGTGCCCCGATTTAGCTTTTTCAACAGCATCGATCGCCAAAAAGCGAATCGAATTGACACAAAGTTCTTCAAGAGATTGGGTGGTTGCAACAGCCATGACTTCCTCTAATCAACAACGGCTAGCGCTTGGGTGTACAGGGGGATGGAGCGATCGCGGTTGGCGATCCAATGCAGGGCGATCAGGTATTAGAGTAAGTAACTATACCTATTTGTTCATTGTTTACAGTTTATAACGGAATGTTGACAATGATCCAACCCCGTCGGTGTAAACTCCCACCGAACTCCGCACGCCTTGATGAAGGCGCATTAGTTTGATGGTACTGGATCGCGTTCCCGGAATGAGCAACCAACCGAAAAATTCAGTTTAAACAAACGCCTGCCGTTGGGCTTCAAACAGATCTTTAATCCCCACTTCGGCAAAATCTAACATTTGATTGAGTTGGGTGCGGCTAAAACTACCCGCTTCTGCGGTTCCCTGTACTTCGATCAGATCAAAGTTCTCATTCATCACCACATTAAAGTCAATCTCTGCGGCTAAATCCTCGGGGTAATTTAGATCAAGGAAGGGCATGTCGTGGATTAAGCCAACGGAAATCGCGGCAACCTGATGGCGTAACGGCGATCGCTCTAATTCGCCTTGTGCGACTAATTGATCCAAGGCATCCTTGAGGGCAACAAATCCACCTGTAATGGCAGTGGTGCGCGTCCCGGCATCGGCTTGCAACACATCGGCATCGACAATGATCGTGCGTTCTCCCAACGCCTCCATATCTAAGGTCGATCGCAGACTGCGCCCAATCAACCGTTGAATTTCCTGAGTCCGCCCAGAGAGCTTCATAAACTCTCGTTCCTGCCGTTCCAGGGTGGCTCCGGGTAACATGCGGTATTCAGCGGTTAGCCATCCCTGCCCCTTGCCTTCCAAAAATCTGGGCACTTTCGGCTGGATCGATACATTACATAACACCTGGGTATTGCCGCACCGTGCCAGGACTGATGCTGCCGCAAATTGTGTGAAGTTGCGAATAAAGCTGACAGGACGGATCTGGTCGGCTCTCCGACCGTCAGGACGCTGCCAGGTTGTTGTTTTCTCCAGACTGCTGATCATAGCCTTTCTCCCACAAGACTCTTGACTCAGGATACCTTGTGCAAGAAAGACTGGTGAGCCTGCACGAATGAAGTATAGGAAAGCTTAAGAAGTGCTGCGATCGCCCAACTGGCTCAAACAATTACCCCTAATTTTTTTAGAATCTCCTGCTGGACTTGCTCGATCAACTGGTTGCCGTTAATTCGTAGTAGGCGATCTCGCAGTTCGTAATACTCCAGCATCGGTTGGGTGCATTCACGAAATAGGTCAATCCGCCGTTGCACTGATTCGGGCTGGTCGTCGATCCGTCCTCTCGCCATCGATCGCTGCATTAAGACATCATCAGGTACTTCCAGGTAAATCGCCTGATCTAACTGTTGGTTAACTTCATCTAACAGAAAATCCAGTTCCTCAGCTTGAAAGGCTGTGCGGGGATAGCCATCTAGCAACCAGCCTTTAGCGACATCCGGTTGTAGTAGCCGTTGGCGCATAAACTGAATCATTAACTCATCCGGGACGAGTTCCCCTTGCTCGACATATTGATGCGTTTGCCGCCCCAACTCGGTCTGACAGTCGCCATCGGAATCCTTTGCCGCGATCGCTCGCCGTAAGATATCGCCAGTTGAGATCCAGATCATGTCGAATTGACGGCGTAAAAGTTCACACTGCGTACCCCTGCCAGCTCCCGGCCCACCTAACACTACCAGTCTCACAATCGGTTCTCCTTGACTTACGGCGACTGTACTTGCTCTGTCCTATTGTCTATTGCTGCTTACCGATTGCCTACTCTTAATGTCACATAGCAATTCGAAGTAAATTCAACATTTAGTGTTTTAGATGCGAGTAAACCGAAAAAGTACGCTATATTCTGTCTAGCCTAAAATTCCTCGGGCTGTATTGCCGCGTCCCGTCCCTTCAAGACTTCAGGAAAGAATTATGGTTTCACAAGTCGAAACCCCCCGGTTGGAGGCAAACCGCTACCCCACGCATACCGTGGAAGGGTTAGTCCAGGTGTTTACCTGTGCCCATCGCAGTTTCTTCACGAATGTAATGGCGCAAGCTCTGCGGATTGCCGGACAGGGTGCGCCTGTGTTAGTGGTGCAATTTCTCAAAGGTGGTATTGCCCAGGGGCATGAACATCCAGTGCAGTTAGGGCAAAACCTGGATTGGATGCGCTGCAATCTCCCCCGGTGTGTCGATACCCCTCAGTTAGATGATCTGGAATTACGATCGCTGCTGGATCTGTGGCGGTTTACCCAAGATGCGGTGATGCAGGGAAGATATGATCTGGTCGTGCTGGATGAACTTAGTCTGGCGATTAAATTTGACCTGCTGGCAGAAGCCGAAGTTTTAGATCTATTAGCCAACCGTCCCCGCCATGTCGATGTGATTTTAACCGGCCCCGATATGCCGCGATCGCTCCTCGATGTTGCCGACCAAATTACCGAACTCCGCCGCAGCCATCAGCCATAGTTACTATGATTAAGAACGATACCTGGATTATTGAACGAGCCAAAGAAGGGATGATTACTCCCTTTCAACCGAGCCTGGTTCGGCAAACCAATGGACTCCCCGTAATTTCCTATGGCTTAAGTAGTTATGGTTATGATTTGAGACTGTCTCCTGCCGAATTCCGGATTTTCCGCCATATTCCCGGTACAGTCGTTGATCCGAAAAACTTTAATCCTGCCAATTTAGAACCTGCCGCACTGCATACAGACCACGATGGCAGCTATTTCGTGTTACCTGCCCATTCCTACGGGTTAGGAGTAGCCTTAGAGCGGCTGGAAGTGCCGGAAAATGTCACAGTCGTTTGTATTGGTAAAAGCACCTATGCCCGATGTGGGATTATTGCCAATCTGACTCCAGCAGAAGCGGGCTGGCGAGGGTATTTGACGTTAGAGTTTTCTAATTCCTCCAGTGCTGATTGCCGGATTTATGCCAATGAGGGGGTTGTGCAACTCCTGTTCTTAGAAGGTGCGCCCTGTGCTGTGAGTTATGAAACTCGGCGAGGTAAATATCAAGACCAACCGGAACAGGTGACGCTAGCCAGAGTGTAAGTAGCTTGAATTGTGACCATCGAAAAAGCCAGAGGAACTGATGATTCACCCTGGCTTTTTTCTTGTATTCGAGGTCTAGAGAAGTTGATTAATTGGAGACTTCAGCCATCTCGATCACATTGCCTTCGTAGTCTTTGACCAGAAAGTTGAGGGGCTTCTCGCGGCGGATTTTGTACTTCATATTCCGCATTTGGATGCGGAGGAGTACCTGCTCCAAACAATCCCGATCGAAACACACATGCCGCTGCCGATTCTTGTCTCCCAGGCTGGCTCCAGCAATTACATGCAACTGGGTATTTTTCTTCAATTGATACCATTGCCCACCTGGATTACTGGCAGTGTCGATCGTCGATCGACCCAACGCTGGTGACATATAGAGGGGATCGATCGCGGCAGTCCCCAGAGTTTGCTCGTAGTTGTAGTAGTAGTGTAACGGCACTTCGGCGACGGGTAAGCCCAACATGCCCTCGTAAAGCTGGCGGGCTAACTCTAGATCTGACACCATAATTGTGAACACTTTGGGCGCACTGGTGAGAAACATCCACATGGCGGCGGCATAGGCTGCCAGCAGCATCACCATAATGCCCTGCGTGGAAAACAGGCTATCGATACCGGGCAATGCCCCAATCAGCAAAGCAGGTTGTAAAGCGGCAAGACCAGTAATATCCAGAGTCATGAAGTGTATAAGAAGATGTTTACAGAGAAGCTTAACAGGTTCGTATTAACAGTCAGGCTACTGCGATCGCAGCCTACCGATTACCCCCATTTTAACAAGTGGCAATTTATCCCGCCAAAGATCAGCCTGAGGCGATCGGGTAGTGACGGTCAAGGGTGTACTAACTTTTACAGGGTAATTTGGTAAATTCCTCCTCTAGAGTAATCCGCAACATAGAGATTGCCTTGCTCGTCTTCCCCAAAACTAGACAGGCTATAGGGCGAATCTAAGACCAGTTGGCTTTCCCAGCCGATCGCATTCCGCCGCAGTGCCCAGATTCTACCGTTGCCAAAGTCGCCATAGAAATAGATGCCCTGGAGGCGAGATTCGGCACTGCCACGATAGACATAGCCGCCAGTAATCGAAACCCCTTGAGTGCGGTTGTACTCGGTCACGGGCGGCACAAAGTTGCTAGGGTCGCCTGTGAGGATATAGGGTTGCGAGCCTTCCATTTGCCGCCAACCATAATTTTCGCCACCGGCACTACTGGCAGGTTGGAAATTCACTTCTTCGTAAGCACTTTGTCCGACATCGGCAATATATAAGTCACCCGTTACCCGATCGAAGGAAAATCGCCAGGGATTCCGTAATCCCAATGCCCAAATTTCATCGCGATAGAGATTATTGGGATCAGTGGCTGTCAGGAAGGGATTGGTGGTGGGAATTGTGTAGGTGGTTGTGCCCGGAGATTCCACATCAATCCGCAGGATCTTGCCTAACAGGGAATTGGGATTTTGGGCATTATTATTCGGGTCGCCGCCGCCGCCACCATCCCCCGTACCAATATAAAGATAACCATCCTGTCCAAAGGCGAGTTGTCCGCCGTTATGGTTGGTGTAGGTCGGGTGATTGATGGTAATCACGATCTGTTCACTGGCAGGATCCGCGACATTCCCATTGCTGCTGATCTGATACCGCGCCACAACATTATTGCCCGATCGATTGGTGTAGTAGACATAGAACTGCCCATTCGTGGCATAGTTGGGCGAGAACGCCACACTCAGTAATCCCTGTTCGCCGCCAGTCTGCACCCGACTGGAAATATCGAGAAATGGAGTCGGTAGGAAGCTACCATTCTGGAGAATCTGGATCCGTCCGCCTTGCTCCACGACAAACACACGATCGCTGCCATCTCCGGCATGGGTGATGAAGGTGGGACTCCGAACACCACTGACGATCGGAGTTAAGCTAATCGGTGCGAAGTCAGCCCGGTTGCCAAAGTCAATTCCGGCGGCAATCCCTTCCGCACTTAACTCAATGGTGTAGGAATTGCCGGTGGCATTAGGCGCGATCGCTTGCCATCCCGGTTGTAAGACTTGGGCGACGGTATAAGTTCCGGGGATGAGGTCAGTAAACAGATAGTTGCCTGTAGCGTCAGTCAGTACAGCTAGTTCGTCCGTATCCAAGATCTGATTCTGATTTTGATCCAGGTAAACTGTCCATCCGGCTAACCCCGGTTCAAATTGCTCCCAGATGCCATCTCCATTCAGGTCATTCCAGATCGAACCTTGAATCATTCCCACATCTGCGATCGGGTCGGGAACAGGTCGGCTGATGGCATTAAAGCTGTAATTAGCCGTAGTTACGGTTGGGGCAGCACTGATCTGGAGGTAATAGGTTCCAGGGTCGAGAAGGGCAGTAAGTAATTCGGTGGTAGTACCAGGATTGGTGGAACTTTGTACCACGTCTGCGATCGTGACGGGAGTCCCACTGCTGTCTAACAGTAATAGATCGGCATCGGCCGTCAGATCGGATAACGACAGGGTGAGATGACTGCGACTCGCGAGATCGAAACGGTAGTAATCGCTTGCCAGGGGGGTAACTTGATCGAACCAACTTTGGGGATTGGTGGTGAGTGCTAATAACGTTGCCGTATCCAGGGAGTTGCCAGCAAGATCGGGCATGGTTGTGCTCCTGCGATCGCCTGATTGCACGGTTGCGAATGGTCAAACTATCGATCGGGAATTTCCAGTGGCTAATCATCGTACAAATTGGGTAGCCAGGGAATATCCGTTACGCCCGGATCATACCCTAATTGGCTTAATAATGTAGTCAGTTGTCCCCGGTGATGGGTTTGATGGTTAAACAAATGGGTGACTAAGACCCAGGTGGGTAACACCCGAGTTTTACGATCAACACTACTGGTGTATTCCAACGGTTGAGCCAGCCACTGATCGGATAAATTATCTGCCCATTTGATCAGGGCGAGATCGGTTAAATCCCGTTCATGCCAGAGTTCGGCAAAATCCGCATATAGTTCCTGTGCGACTCCAGTTCCCGGAAATGGGACTCCGGTAAACCGACCCATCCAGGCGCGATCACCATAGAGTAAATGATTCAACGTGCCATGAATGGATTTAAAGAAAGCACCTCGATCGTGTTTGCGATCGGCATCGGATAATTCGGCACAAAGGGCATACAACTTATGATTCATCCACTGGTTGTAGTGGGTCATTAATTGGCAATAGCGATGGTCAATCATGATCACTAGCCCTTGAGAGAAAGCGGTTGATGGCAGATCCGCTCATAGAAGATGGTAGCTAACTCTGTTAATCCGACTCGATCTCGCTGCCGCAGGTTGCAATTCTGTAAAAATTTCGTTACATTAACTTACAAGAGTTTACATTCGCCAAGGTCAAGCTTAAAGAGCAGAGCGATCGCCCTGGAAGTGTGTACTAGACACGGTGTGGTTGGGTTTCTAGTTAACCTCCTAGATTGCATCCCCAGCCTGGTATCGATTCCTCCAATCTCAGAGTTCGGGTAGGGCAGCGATCGTAAAACCGTTAAGGTTACATCCGCCACTACCCACTTTTTTATGTTTGAAAATATTCAGTATCTAGCCAGAGGGCAGCTCACGCCGCTGGTTTTTATCATGCTGTAGTGTTTTGTTCAGTGGTACGGCGAGAATGGACTGGATGCGATCGCTACAACGGCAATCTGATTCTTGGCAAACTCCCCACAGTGGCTATCACTGGCAGGGGCAGACCCAGCGATTTTTTGAAGGCTGGTACTTCCGGGTGACGTTGCCTGATTGTGGGCAGACCTTTGCCTTTATGTATTCGATCGATGATCCAGCCGGAGGTACTCCCTACAGTGGTGGTGCCGCACAAATTCTCGGTGCCAATGAGCAATATCTCTGCCGCACGTTTCCCGATGTGCGATCGTTTTGGACTTGGCAAGACAAACTGGGGTTAGGACATTGGGGCAAAACCGTTTGCCAGCAAGCCCCCGGTTATTTATCACCGGATGAATTCGATCGGCAGATTCAAGAAGGTTATCAGGTGACGGCGACCTGGCATCAAGGCAAGTTACACGATCCGGCGGGGAAATCGGCGCGTTGGCAATATGCGGTAGAACCGATCTACGGCTGGGGCAATGCCAGGCAGCAACAATCAACGGCTGGCGCGTTATCCTTTCTGCCGATCTTTGAACCGGGTTGGCAAATTTTGATGGCGCATGGGTTAGCCAGCGGGTGGATTGAATGGAATGGCGATCGCTACCAGTTCGATCGTGCCCCAGCCTATGCGGAAAAAAATTGGGGTGGTGCCTTTCCACAGAAATGGTTCTGGCTCAATTGCAATGCCTTTGATCAGGAACCGGATCTAGCATTAACGGCGGGTGGTGGCAGACGAAAAGTGCTGCACTGGATGGAATCGGTGGCGATGATTGGGCTGCATTATCGGGGGCAGTTCTATGAGTTCGTGCCCTGGAATGCTCAGGTGCATTGGGAAATTCATCCCTGGGGCTATTGGTTGCTATGGGCAGAAAACGCCAACTATCGAGTTCGGGTCGTGGGGCAGACCGATCGTGCCAGTACCCTAGTGCGAGTCCCTACGGCAACAGGATTAGAGTTTGCCTGCCGAGACACCACCAATGGCAAGGTAACGGTGGAACTATGGGAACGTGCAACTGGTAAACCCATCCTGGCGGCATCCAGTGATTTAGCAGGACTGGAAACAGGTGGAAAAGGTTGGGATGATGTTTGGCGATCGACAGCATCAACTTGAAATATCGGTTAATCCTCTGATCCCCATGCGACAATGCTCCCAGGTGAGTGAAGCGAATTAACTTATATGAATCCGGAGCCTGAAATTCGCCGTCTATTGGATATCATGCCTGCATCAGGACGCATGATGACCAAGTTAGTGAGTAAACCAGAACAGTCCGTTGTGATTAATAGCCCGTTCCCCCTCCCCTGGATGTTGGAACGTCCGATCTGGATCAATTTCGATCTCTGGAGTCGTCTATCCAGACCCGAACGGGATCTACTGCTATTGAGAACCGTCAGTTGGCTGATTGGCATTCGCTGGTTTCGCCCTAACCTCTACCAGGGCGTAGTCTTGGCTGGCTTACTCGGTGCGATCGTGGAAGCGGTACAAGCCGATGCGGTGGGTATCATTGCGGCAGGTGGACTGAGTGCGATCGCGGCGACCCAAATTTGGCGTAACTATCGCAGTACCCAGACTGAATTCGATGCGGATGCGGCGGCCATTCAAGTTGCCCTCCGACGCGGCTATGACGAAACGGAAGCCGCCCGTCATCTGTTATCCGCGATCGAAACAGTCGCCGCCATTGAAGGACGACCGAGCTTAAGTTTTGTCGAACTGCTGCGTTGCCAAAATCTGCGGGCATTAGCTGGTCTGTCGGCGATCGGAGTGCCATCTGACCTGAAACCCCGTTAACCGTTGAGGTAAACTGTTTGCCCCCTATGCACTACCCGTCTCTGTTTGGTTGTTTGGTGGCATTATTGCCACTTCTGCCTATGGCTAGTCCGTTACCTGCTTTAGGTGAGCCAGCGATCGCGGTTAAACCTGCCACTGTTTTCTCTCCTTATCTCGATCGAATTCGGCAAACCCTGCCGCCCAATTTTGTCATGCGCCTCCCGGCTCAAATTCGCCTCGGGGAACCTGCCGACTCAGAGGTAATCGAACAATTTAAAGTCCGGGTATTCGCCTCCGGAGTAGCACCAGGGCTAACGGTGGGGCTATATACCTGTGAGGATATGGCGCAATTCTGTTTGGTTGGTACATTTTCCGTGGCTCATAGCAGTTCTGCGATCGCGCGACAGGAATTTAGGTTGCATCAGGCGGCAGCCAGCCCCATTACATTAACGAATAAGGTTCACGGTTATTTATTAGAAGGGGCTAAACGTTTGCCCTCATCCCTATTCTCATCGGTGATGTGGCAGCAGGATCAGATGCTATACCACGTTAGTTTTGCCAGTCCAGAACGCCAGAATATGCTCTACATGGCAGTTTCAATGGCAAATAGTTCACCGATCGCGTCACTCAATCCAGAATTACGCGATGCCCCGATCGAAGTAAAGCCGCCTAGCGTATCGCGTCAAAATTAATTCACTGACTCTTGTAAACTGGCTCTCTATTTCAGGCTCAATTTAACCGTGACTGGAGCAGATGGTTTTAGCTTTGGTCAATGGCATTTAGTTGCTAATCTCACCGAATTCCTTAGGGGGCTTTGCACTAGCATGGTATGAAACTATTCCATCATGCTATGAGTCACTATCAGCAATTTCTGAGAATTCCGACGACTGGAAAATCCTTATGTAAGGTGACAGCAAAAGTACAGGCGATCGTGGCGGAGTCGGGGATTCGGACTGGGCTATGTTCGCTATTTTTGCGGCATACCTCTGCCAGTTTGGTGATTCAGGAAAATGCGGATCCCGATGTGCTGAAGGATTTGGAAAACTTTTTTGCCAAATTAGTGCCAGAGTGGGAGAACTATATTCACAGCACTGAAGGTCCAGATGATATGCCTGCTCATATTCGTACCGCGTTAACGAGTACATCTGAGCAAATTCCGATCGCGAATGGTCGCTTAGTTTTGGGCACCTGGCAGGGTATTTATATCTGGGAACATCGGCAACAGGGTTCGACCCGCGAGTTAGTCGTGCATCTGGCGGGAGACTGATATAACAAGAAAAACATCCTCCTCACAAATAGGGTTGGTATGGCACGTTCTGGATTGTATCTCCCGTTACTCTTGCGGATTCTACATAACTTACATGGGTTGCTGATCTTAGGGGCGATCGTCACCGGATTTTGGGTGTACAACACCTACGATGGTCGCTTTGGCAAACTGCCTCTCCCCCCTGGCAATGGCGCGATCGATTTACATGGCACGATCGCAGTCGGGTTTTTCTTTCTCCTGCCTGTGTTTGCCCTCTATAGTTTTCATGCTGGTCAGCACCGGTTAATTCAAGCTAATTCCCTCAGTCAATCTGCCCAAATTCAGCATTCTAGTAGTCGCTATAGCCAACATCAGATTGTTAACACGGCTCTGCTACTAGCGGCGGTGTTTGCGGCGATTTCTGGCAGGATGATGCAGGAACGTTGGTTGCCCAATGGCGACCTCAACCAACCCTGGTATGTAGTGCATCTGATTGCCTGGGTGGTGATGGTGATTGCTGTAGCGCTGCACTTACTTATGGTGGCTAGAGTCGGTGGAGTGGCTTTATTCCAAGCCATGTTGAGTGTGCGATCGCGTCCTGACGATCGTCCGAAAACCTGGATCAAGCAAGCGCAGAATTGGTGGCAGCAGCGATCGCAGTCCTCGCGGGAGCCGTAAGTAATTATGAAGAAGCGTAATACTCCTCTCAGAATTGTCGAAATCATTGTTTGGGTTGGCTGGGCGATCGCGTTGATTGCTCCACTCTTTACGTCATCGGCATCATGAATTGATTGCTGGTCAGTTTGCGGTAGGAAATTTTTATTTGCTCCGGTTAAAATTTCTCAGATAAATAGTAATTGTTTCCTACGTTACCAATCTCCAACGCCTGAATCGGAGTCACTGTCTCGATTCCCTGACCTTTATACTTTGACACTTTCCTTAACAGGTGTTTACAATACGGGTGTAGGTAGGAATGTTTGGAATGTTTGTTATGCAAGATACTCAGAAACTGCCCGTCGTAACTGAAGATCGCAATTCCTGGAAGTTTGGGTTTACTCCCCAAGCCGAACTATGGAATGGTCGGTTCGCCATGATTGGTTTCCTGGCGGCTCTGTTAACTGAGTTAATTACCAACCAGGGGGTTTTACACTTCCTGGGCTTGATGTAACTCCCAACTAGATGCTTTAAAGAGCCAGAGCAACGATTAGAGTGACGAGCGGGTTCCTGCGGGAGCCCGTTTTTTTGTAAAGAAATATGAAGGGGAGTGCTCAATTCTAGTCTCTGAGGTAGACTGAAGCGCAAAGTTAAACATTATGTAAAAAAATTCCACTTATCCCCTATATTTAGGTATCATCCAGGGCTTTAAGCGGCATTATTGATTTTTTCAACACTAAATATGGTGTTATGACCCTGAATCCAGCGGGAAGCATCCGCAGAGGTTTGAGATGGAACAGTGGGATTTCTTATTGCAAAAGGAAGGCGATCGCTCGTGGCTGCCCCTGGATTCGCCCGATGTGGAGATTTTAGAGGGACGCTATCGCATTGTGGCTCGCTCGGGTTATGTGAATACTGAGGTAAATATCAGTATTAGCTATCTAACGGTAGATGAAGACACGCCTAAACGTCGGTCTAAGCGGCGTACAGGTCGCACCAATCCGAACGGGTTAATGGTGATTCTGCCCTATACCCACTTGAAATCTGGCATTTGGCAAATCACTTGTACTTCAACCGATGTCATGGCTGATTTGCTGGGCGCAGATTGGCGACGATCGGTGCGTTTGCAGGTGCTAGCTAACATTGGGATTGAAGAGGATCCGCATCCGATCGTTCCCCCAGTCGATCAGGTTCCTCCGGCTGTCGCCTCGGCTCTGTTGCATGGGATGGCAGCACCCGACGCTGAAGCCGTAATCGCTGCTCCTCCCTCCCCTCTCACCAGCCAGGAAATTGAGCCAGAAGAGTCGCTGGAGAGCGATATAGAGGGATTGCCAGAACTCCCAGCCTTGCCAACTCCGAATACGGCGACAGTGGAACCGATCGCGGCTAGTACGACTCCGGGTGCTGGAGCGATGCCGTCGATCGATGATCTGGCTAGCCTGAATTTAGAAATTGCTCAGGTCTTAGGACTCTCGATGGATCGGTTGCTGGAGATAACCGAGCAGCTTTCCCATCAGGTGGTAGAAGAAGCCTTGCGAGGGCTCAACTTAACTGAATTAGCCGAGTCCTGGCGACAATCTACCGAGATGACATCTGCCGACAGGTTGGTATCAGAAGCTGTCGCCCCAGAGATGCCTGTTACGCCTTCTGAGCCTGAACCGGCGATCGCGGTTGAGCCAGCTATCCCGGCGGTTAGCTCAGAATGGATCTCTGTGGCTACCCTGCAATTACGCTTGAATTGTGAAAGCTTAACGGCTTGCTGTGGTGATACGTTGACCCTATCGGGTTGGATCGAACTCAATCCTGATGCCGAGCCGAGTCAGCCTGCCCAGCCATTTCCGGATTGGCTGAATTCTCTGACTGCCCTCGAAGGAGATCCCGAAACCATCCCATTTGCCGAAGCCAAGGTGCAGGAATTACGGATCAATTTACGCGATCCCCAAACCTCGGAACTGTTGTGCAGCGATCGACAATCAATTGCCTGCCTTACCACCGCGCTCCCGTTTAGCTTTAGCTTGAGGTTGCCAGGAGACTTAACTACTCATTTGCTGGTGGGGGAAGTCGCGCTGTATGGCTCGTTACCCGATGCTTCCGATGCAGAACTGGTTGTCTTGAAGAGTCAGCCGTTCTCGGTCACGGTGGATCCTGACCAATTAATGGCGGAATGGGCAAAGGTGAATCAAACCCTGGCAAACCACACGGATGCTGAAGACATGCTGGATTTACCCGTCCAGTTAAGTGTGGAATTAGCAGAGGCTCAACAGCGATCGCTGCTCGATTTGTCCTTTCTGAAGCTGGCAAAACCACCCCTGCCCGAACCGGAGCCAGAGCCGGAACCCGTTGCTCCTACCTTGAGTTCGGTGAGTGGTCACATTCTGCCCCCCCAACTCTACCGTCCTGATCCGGAGCAGGTGGGTAAGAAACCCTTGGAGTTACCGACCTTTAGGGCTGTAGCGTCGGTGGAAGAGGATGAGTTAACGGCGGAAGTGAACACCTTGGAATCGCCCTTAGAAGCAGAGTTAGAACCTGAAGTTGATCCTTTAACGCCAGTCGATCTGGATACCGCTGCGACTGAGCCAGAGGCGTTTACTGACCCTGAGATCGATCAGTCACAGCCAACCACGATCGTGCAAACCGCCGAACTGTTCTCTGTCCGGGAATTAGATGTAGATATGGTTCCAGAGGGGGTGGATGCACCCCGATCTCCAGTTCAGGTGGCATTTCAAGCTCTGAATCTTCAGGAGCGGTTTTTCAATCGCTTGAATGCCCTGGCCTCGGATACCGATTTGAAGGTGAGCTTACAAACAACTGTGGGTAAGTCAGAATCATTTAACACTCAGCCGAGCGTAGCAGCAACGATGATCAGTACAGACTTCGCGGCTTCAGAGTTTGTTGTGGATGATGAGCCAGGGGTGGACGATCGTCGCCAACGGCGTTCCCGTGGGTTGACTCGTCAAGCGATCGCTGAAATGCCGGAACAACCTAATCCATTAATCTTGCTGCCGGACGAACCTGTCCCAGTGCCGATCTTAGAAATCCTGGCAGATGAGTTGATCGCCGGAGAAACCGTGAATATCCGGGTGACGTTGCCCAATTTACTGCCCCGAATCTATGTCAAGCTGTGGGTCAACGATCGCCAAACTCGATCGCTCTTAGCGGGGCCTCAGTGGCTGATGGACTTCTTCCCGAATGGCTTTGATGCCTTAGAAGCGATTATTCCACTCACCGTCCCTCAGGGCAGCGTAGAGGTGCGGATCGAGGCGATCGCGGTGGAAATTCAAACCCAACGGGAAAGCCGGAAGGTGGTCCTTGACCAGGCGGTGATCTTAGATGACTTTCCCCTGGTGTCTCTGGATGAGTTCGATGCCTGAAGGCAACGGTTGTTACATTCCCCTACGATCGTTAAGAATTCTTAGAAATCCGCCAGGAGTACACACTTCACAGTAAATTCTGTACAGTCCGTCTTGAAAGTATCTAAAGATAGGAAACGTCATTATGACTGGTACATACGCAGCTTCTTTCCTACCCTGGATCCTGATTCCCGTTGTTTGCTGGCTGCTGCCCGCTGTAACGATGGGTCTATTATTCCTGTACATCGAACAGGATGCTTAATTGATCCAGAACTGAGGAGATTGATCGCAATCAATTTCCTTAAATATATACCCATGAAAAAACCGCCTATCTGCCTACTAGATAAGCGGTTTTTTCGTGGAAAACTTTGTAGAATATCTGCCTTCCAAACACTCAATTCCTGGAAGGCAAGCCATCGTTTCTAGACTGAGGAACCCAGTCCAGCATAAGCGCCATAAAAGAACAGACCTAATATGGTTAAAACGCCCAGACCGGCAACGGTTGCTACGATCCAGAGCGGAATCCTCCCAGAACTAAACACGATGTATGCCTCCTAACTCAGCACAAGAATAGAGTGAGCATGACTCACGGAAAACCACAAACTAATAATCTTGCAAAATTCTTTCAAAGATGAAAGATCCAAACAATCTTTAACGAATTGCTTTCTATCCGTCAAGCTGAAGTTGACGCAGCTTTAGTTAAAGAAGTAGCTGGAAAAGAGAATACCAAGAACGAAAATTAGCAACAAGCCCAGATACAGTGAAGTCCGGTTTAACTCAACGGGTTGCTTGTTGGGATTGGGGGTTTTACCTGTCACGGCTTTGATTACCTCTGAATAAACTGCATTGCTGCGATCGCGCCCAAGAAGAAGACGGTGGGGACAGCCAAAGCATGGACTGACAGCCATCTAACCGTAAAAATTGGGTACGAAACGGGTTGGTTTGGAGTATTGCTGGTCATAAGGTTGGAATGCAATTAAAACTACTTTGACAGGAATTGCTCAATTTGTTGTTTCGCCTCAAACCGATTATCCACAATCGGAGCTACCTGCCGTCCGGTGGGATAATACTCGTTCGGGCGAGGCGTACCAAACACATCGTAGGCTAAACCAGTGCTAACAAACAGCCATCCCGCAATAAATAAAGCGGGGATAGTGATGCTGTGAATCACCCAATAACGAATGCTGGTAATAATGTCCGAAAACGGACGCTCTCCGGTTGAACCAGCCATGCAGATTCCTCCACTGACAAAACGATACAAAAGGTTAATCTCTATCATACGGGAGCGCTGAACCACTCACAAGCAAGTTGACATCTGGGGAGCTTTGCTTGTTAAACGGGTTTGTCAAAGGGTTTGAGCCCCGATCGTCAAGTGCCTCAACCAACCGGCGATCGTCCTCCCATTGCCTTAGCTCAACCCCTTACGCTGATTGGATTCTTGGGGATCGATCGCAATACCAATTTCAGGCACTGCATACCAGGATTGCCCGAAAATCGATCCCCGAGACCGCCTGAATCCCCTGTAAACCTATGCGGTAGATGTCTTTACAGAAGGCAAACCATTCTCATAAATCGTCTAAGCGGCGCTTGAGGTGGGTTGATATTTCAACAGCACCCCTCGCTGTCCAATAATGAAACCATTCTCGGGATTGAGGAAGACGATCCGATAGAGGTTAGAGGGCACATTTTCCACGTCCCGGTCTTTCTCCCAGGTTTGCCCACCATCAATACTCCGGAGCAAATTGCCGCTCCCCCCAGATACCCAAACTTCATTCGGCGTTCGGTAAGCCAAATCGAGTAGTCCCCAACTGGTGGAGGCTTCTGGGTTGACTGGATCATCCCAGCCTTCGGCAGCCTCTAAATTACTAAATTGAATTTGTCCACCGCGAGCCAACATCCACAACCGACCATCCGCCGTAAAGCCCATATTCTGAACCCGGCGAGAACTATTGCGGTTATGGGGTTCCCAGGCGGTTTGACCGGGCTTCCAGGTGGAGTAGAAGTTACCACGGGACGAAACAGCGACATATTTACCATCGGGCGATCGGGAAATATTCCGAATCACCCCAACGGCTTCCTCGACCATCGCTTTCCAGGTTTTACCCCCATCGGCTGTGCGGTAGATTGCTCCGATGTCGGTGGTCATTTCGGCTGACTTGTCACCCAGCGCTAATACGGTATTCGGTGAACCGGGTAATTTCTCACTCAGGGGGACTCGTAACCAGGACTTACCAGCATCCGTTGTATGTAGCAGGATCGACGGCTGACCCGCTACCCACCCCTCATTGCCAGAAAAGCTAACTGAAGTGAGGCGGTAGGACTGATCCAGCCCCAGGGTGCGTGGTTCCCAGCTATTCCCGCCATCGTTGGTTTCTAGCAGGGTAGAATTTGTCCCCACTAACCAACCATGCTTGGGATTGCTGGTAAAACTGATGTCAAGTAAGTTTGCCTCGGTGGGCACCGTGATCACCTGCCAGGGGTTGGTATCGGTGGAGGGGAGATATGCCCCACCGCCACAGCCCACACAGAGCAGCGCCACGGCTAAAAGCGAAACAAATCGTTGCAAAAATTGGGTGGCAGTGCGCATTACTGGTTAGTCTCGAATAAGTCTCAATGTAGTTTTGTAACGGTAGCGGCGAGGCAGTGTCCGCTATTGCAGCCCATACAGGCTGAGAAAGAACAGGAAGGCCAGGGCTAGCCCCCCGAAGATTAACAGGTTCTTCTGGGTTGGGGTTAAGGAGTTCACTCCCAGACCATAGCCCAGATTTTCCTCAAACCCAGAGGCCTTACCCGTTACACCAATGTTACGGAAGCGGGATTTCGGCGCACTACAGACTGGACAGCGCCAGTTGGGTGGTAGCTCCTCAAAGGGGGTTCCAGCCGTAACCTGCCGTTTACTATCTCCTTTAGCGGGTTCATAAATATAGCCGCAGGCTTCGCATTCATGACGATCGAGTGCTTTTGGATCCACAGGATCAGCAGTTGGAGAACTCATTGCTTTCAGTCCAGTGATCGGTTGGTAAGGGAAAGGATGAGTAATTCTGAAAACTCTATTAAATTATATAAACAATCATGCACAGTCGGACAGATTTTGCTAGGTCTGTCGTTTGTAGTAGAGACAACGGTAGAATGATGCAGCGATCGAGGCAAGGATTGACCACTTGCCACCCGCAAGCTCAATAACTTCTATCATTTCGTTAAGATCCGCCTTCTATAATATGAAGAAGCGGTAACACGACTTCGTTAAGCAACTTCGAGAAAGGGTAATCATTGACCGTGTTTGTCCTCAGTGGCTACGAGTATCTTTTAGGCTTCCTGCTGATCTGTAGTTTGGTGCCCGCCCTAGCGCTGACGGCCGCTAAACTACTGCGGCCCAGCCGTCGGGGGCCCGAGCGGAGAACTACCTATGAATCTGGTATGGAGCCGATCGGCGGTGCCTGGATTCAGTTCAATATCCGCTACTACATGTTTGCGCTCATATTCGTAATTTTTGATGTGGAAACAGTGTTTCTATATCCCTGGGCAGTCGCGTTTAATCGGTTGGGGCTGCTGGCATTTATTGAAGCACTGATCTTTGTTGGCATCCTAGTTGTTGGGTTGGTTTACGCGTGGCGGAAAGGAGCCTTGGAATGGTCATGAATTCAGAACGGATGATGAATCCGGTTGAGCGACCACAAGTCACTCAAGATCTGTCGGAAAATGTCATCCTCACGACCGTGGATGATCTGTATAACTGGGCGCGGCTATCTAGTCTGTGGCCGATGCTGTATGGTACAGCCTGCTGTTTTATTGAATTTGCTGCCCTGATCGGCTCGCGATTTGACTTCGATCGCTTTGGGTTAGTGCCGCGCTCCACGCCCCGACAGGCAGACCTGATTATCACGGCTGGCACGATTACGATGAAAATGGCTCCGGCGCTGGTGCGCCTCTACGAGCAAATGCCGGAACCGAAGTATGTGATTGCCATGGGCGCTTGCACAATTACGGGTGGCATGTTCAGTGTTGATTCTCCGACCGCCGTTCGTGGTGTCGATAAGCTGATTCCGGTGGATGTCTACCTGCCGGGATGCCCTCCTCGCCCAGAGGCAATCATTGATGCCATTATCAAACTGCGGAAGAAGATCTCCAACGAGTCGATTCAGGAGCGGGGCTACCTCTTGCAGGAACACCGCTACTACAGCACTACCCATACGATGCAGGTAACTGCCCCCTTGCTCACGGGTGAATACCTGCAAACGGGGACGCGCGAAACGCCACCGAAGGAATTGATGGAAGCGATGGGTATGCCAGTTCCCCCAGCATTGTTAACGGCTGAAAAGGAGGGTACTCGTCGTGGCTGATCAACCATCAAATACGCCTGAATCGGCTGAAATTACCGCCTCGGACGCGGCGATCGTCGAACGGGGGAATACCTCTAAGTGGTTAGCGGACAATGGGTTTGACCATGAATTCCTGGGCTTAGATGCCTCGGGCGTGGAATTGCTCAAAATCGATCGCGACTTTTTGATTCCGATCGCGACGGCTTTGTATGCCTATGGCTTTAATTATTTGCAATGTCAGGGTGCGTATGATGCTGGTTCCGGTCAGGATCTGGTCAGCTTTTATCACCTGACGAAACTGTCGGATAATGCCGAGCGTCCTCCGGAAGTGCGTCTGAAGGTGTTCCTGCCCCGGGAGAATCCCTCGGTTGCCTCGGTGTACTGGATCTGGAAAGGAGCCGACTGGCAAGAACGGGAATCCTACGATATGTATGGCATTGTTTATGAAGGTCATCCCAATCTGAAGCGACTGCTGATGCCCGAAGACTGGGTTGGCTGGCCCTTGCGAAAGGATTACATTTCCCCCGATTTTTACGAGTTGCAGGACGCATATTAAGACTGCTCTGTACCCTGAACAATATATTTCATCGTGGTCAGCGTTTCCAGGCTAATTAGCCCCCGACGCTGACCCTTTTGATTGGACATCCCCAGGAAGACCGAATCTCCCCATTTCGGACTCCGAGAAAAGCGGGGTGAGGCATTAATGTAGGTCGAGGCGCTGTTAATCCCCAGGGCAAACTGCCGACTTTCCTGGTAGGACTCCGTTACCAGACAATCAGCGTGCCCGCTACTATGCAAATTAATCCAGGTAATCGCATCATCCAGACTATCGACCACCCGAAAGGCAATGGTTTTTGCCAGGTAGGCTTGATTCCATTCAATATCCTCTGCCAGACGTAGGTCAGGGAATTCGGTGACTAAACTGACATCACCTCGGAGTTCAAAGCCTTTCTCCCGCAAACTGTTCCATAACATGGTTAACGAGGACGGATTTTGATTGCGGTGAATCAGCACTTTTTCGATCGCATTGACGGGATCCGGTTCGCTCTGATGGCTGTCCAAGATGATCCAGCGCACCGTTTCCAGGCTACCGGAGGGCGACCAGTAGAGATAACAATTGCCCATCGCCGATCGCAGTACCGGAGCCGTCGCCTGTCGGGTAATCTGCTGCACTAAGCTAGGACGACCGTAGGGGATGATCAGGTTCACGTACTGATCCTGCACAATTAAATCTCGTACCGATGCTCCCTGATCGGACGGGAGGGCTTGCAGACAACCGTCGGGCAGTCCGGCATCCTCCAGGGCAGCCCAGAGAGCATGGGCGATCGCAGCATTGGAATTGCTGGCTTCACTGCCACCTTTGAGAATCAATGTATTGCCCGTCTTAATACACAGCCCCGCCGCGATCGCCGCTAATTCAGGAAATGCCTCGTAAATTAAGGCAATCACCCCTAACGGCATCAGTTGGGAGTAGGTTTGGCAATGATTCACCTGATGAATTGCCGTCATGACTCGCCCGATCGGGTCTGGGAGTTCACTCAGTCGCTGCAATAGTTGCACCGTGGTCTGGAGGCGTTCTGGGGTTAGCTTTAACCAATCCAATACCAGGTCAGGCACAGCCATCTCGCGGCTGGCTTCCAGATCTAAAGTATTTGCCTCCAAAATCTCGTTTTGGTTTTGTTTCAGGGCTTCTGCCATCAATTGCACAGCGCGACTACGCACCCCACCCTTGGTGGTCGCTAAACGAATCGAGGCCTGGTAGGCCGCATGGGCAGCCATGATTGGGTCAGAAGCCAGGGGAAAAGAATCCAGCGTCATGGGTTAACGCCTATACGCGAGCAAAACCATCAGAGCAGGCAGGACGGCGACTAAAAGCGCCACAATCGCCCACAACAGCACACTAGCTTTGGGGGAAGAAGTGAGTGCCAGTGGTAACCAGATAATCAACAGCACTAGCGTAATACAAAGGGCGATCGGCAGATAGCTTTCTCCTAGTCCTGGGTTCGCGACTCCCCACTGATGCCCCGTCCAACGCCATGCCCGTTTATAGGGATAACTGCTGGATAGTTCTTCCAGGACATAGCCTGCCTCCTCGACCACAAAAATTTTTTGACAGCGATTACAACCAAAGGCTTCCGTCAAGGCGATCGGAGTCAGATGACCTCGACGACGGCAGGGACAGGGATAATCCTGGCTTAAATCAATCTTTTGAGCTTTTTGAGGTTGCACAGGCGGCACAGATTCAAAAATTGGTTTGGATCTCTGTTTTAGTAAAACCTATTGTCTTTGTAACCATAGAGTTGGTTGATCAAATTTTTCTGTTATTTGCCTACCAAACTGCCTCTCCCCAACTTAGAGAGGTAACTATCCTGATTCAAGTTGCCAATGTTTTATGGCAATCTTACCATTCCCATCCTAAATCTCATCTCAGACGAAGGCATCTGAGCCGATTTAACCTGAGTCAGCGATGAGAGACGACTTTCAAAGCGGGTAACGCGATTCGAACGCGCGACATCAACCTTGGCAAGGTTGCGCTCTACCACTGAGCTATACCCGCAAATTTCAGACGAGCATCCGTCTGTCAAAATAGAACGAGTCTATTCAGAAGCGGGTAACGCGATTCGAACGCGCGACATCAACCTTGGCAAGGTTGCGCTCTACCACTGAGCTATACCCGCAAATTTCAGACGATTATCAGTTTGTCAAAATAGAACGAGTCTGTCAAGGGGTTCGACAAAAATGGATTGTATTCATCTCACTGGAATTCGCAGCTATGGCTACACAGGGGCATTACCCGAGGAACAAGTCCTCGGGCAATGGTTTGAGGTTGACCTGATTGTGTGGCTGGATTTGTCTGTAGCCGGACAGAGTGATCAGCTTCAGGACACTTTTGACTACCGATCGGCGATCGCGGCGGTGCAGCAGTTAATCAGTACGGCTCGGTTTGCTTTATTGGAACGGTTGGCAAGCGCGATCGCCGATGCTGTTTTATACCCAGAACCCTCAATAAATGCCCAATTGGTGCAGCAAGTGCAGGTGCGGCTGACTAAGCTAGCGGCTCCGATTCCTGACTTTGGTGGCAAGATTACGGTGGAAATTCTGCGATCAGCGGTAGAACCCGAAAAATGTGGGAGCCAGGTTACAAGAAATTTACACGCCTGATCAGGATGGGTATCAGCAGCGAACTGATCTGTTCTAATTGCCCAGCCAGTAGTGTTTCTAGACCTGAGCAGGGGTGGATTTACTCCGGTCGGATCACTGGTTTTTTCGCCCGAACCCGGCGATCGATCCCAGATTTTCGATCGAAACCTGCCTTCCGCCAGCTCAGATTTCTGATAGAATCTTATGAAAAGTTAACAATTACCCTTTAATCCCTCATGAATGTATTGGTGGTTGGTGCAACTGGCACATTAGGTAGACAAGTAACCCGGCGGGCGTTGGATGAGGGATATCAGGTACGCTGCTTGGTTCGTAGTATGAAAAAGGCAGCGTTCTTGAAGGAATGGGGCGCGGAACTGGTACGGGGAGACTTGTGTGAGCCAGAAACACTGATCCCTGCCTTAGAGGGCATCACGGCGGTCATCGATGCGGCAACAGCGCGGGCGACGGATGCGCTGGGGGTGAAAGATGTCGATTGGCAGGGCAATGTCAATTTAATCCAGGCGGCTAAAGCGGCTAACGTCGATCGCTTTATCTTTTTCTCAATTCTGGATGCCGAAAAGTATCCCCAAGTGCCGTTGATGGAAATCAAGCACTGTGTGGAGCAGTTTTTGGCAGAATCCGGTTTGAACTATACGATTCTGCGTCCCTGTGGCTTTCTGCAAGGGTTAATCGGTCAGTACGCCATTCCGATTCTGGAGGGGCAAGCGGTTTGGGTGATGGGCAATGCTTCCCCGATCGCCTATATGGATACTCAGGATATTGCGAAATTTGCGGTGCGGGCGTTGAGTGTGCCGGAAACCGAACAGCGATCGTTTCCTGTCGTGGGTTCCCGCGCCTGGAGTGGGGATGAAATTATTCGGCTGTGTGAGCGGTTATCGAATCGGGAAGCGAAGGTAACCCGGGTGCCCATGAATCTGCTGCAAACGGTACGTCGCGTCACTCGGGTATTTCAGTGGACCTGGAATGTGTCCGATCGTCTGGCATTTACTGAAGTGGTGGCAACCGGCAAACCCCTCACGGCAACGATGACGGATACCTACACGGCGTTTGGATTGGATCCAAAGGACACCACAACGCTAGAAGCCTATATGCAGGAGTATTTCGATCGAATTCTCAAGAAACTGCGCGAACTGGATTACGAGCAGGCAAAGGCAAAACAGAAAAAAGTCGATAGCAAGAAAAAAACCTACCCCAGATTTTGAATGGTCTGGCAATTGCTGCAAAAGTTGTTGCTACCACGATCGCGAAATCCAGAGATCATTTGATCGTTCAGAGTCGCCACCAGGGATGTTATAGTCCCTAATACTTGTCCATCTGCCCCTCAGTCATAACGGTTAACGTGCCCAAAGCTGGCATCATTTATAACGATATCAAACCGATCGCTTGTCAAACCGCCCAAGACATCCAAGACAAGCTGATTGCCTGTGGTTGGGAAGTTTACCTGGCAACCGGCATCGGGGGATTACTGGGCTACTCCAGTCCAGAAAGACCTGTTTGTCACAGCGCGATCGATCATTTGAATCCCCCCGGATTCGATGCGGATATGTCCTTTGCGATCGTCCTGGGCGGTGATGGGACGGTGCTATCGGCGTTTCGTCAAGTTGCGCCCTACGGCATTCCGCTGCTGACCGTCAACACCGGGCACATGGGGTTTCTGACAGAAACCTACTTGAACCAATTGCCGCAATCTCTAGAAGCCGTTCTTGCCAATCAGTATCAGATCGAAGAACGCAGTATGTTGTCGGTGCAATTGTTCCGCGACGACTTCTTACTCTGGGAAGCCCTCTGCCTGAACGAAATGGCGATCCACCGCGAACCCTTGACCAGTATGTGTCACTTTGAGGTGGAAATTGGACAACATGCTCCCGTCGATATTGCGGCTGATGGCATTATTATTTCCACTCCCACCGGGTCTACTGCCTACTCGCTGGCGGCGGGGGGACCGGTGATTACGCCGGGGGTGCCTGTGCTGCAACTGGTGCCGATTTGTCCCCATTCGTTAGCTTCCCGCGCCCTGGTGTTTTCTAATCAGGAACCCGTGACGATTTTCCCGGCGAATCTCAGTCGTTTGGTGATGGTGGTGGATGGCAATGGTGGCTGTTATGTATTGCCCGAAGATCGCGTCCGGATTCAGCGATCGCCCCATACGGCTCGGTTTATTCGGGTCAAACCGCCGGAATTTTTCCATGTGTTGCGCGAAAAGCTGGGTTGGGGGCTACCCCATATCGCTAAGCCCACTTCGGTCGAATTGCCTTAGGAAGGGGAATAAAATCCGTTCAAGCTTAGGCAGGGGCGGATTTTGTCAGCCAATGGATCGGAAGGATTTTCAATCACGATTCCGCTTGATCAGGCAGGCAACCTAGCTAGTCTATGCCTGAAGTCAACTATTTTTTCATAAACGTGCTAAAACAAGGAAGAAGCATTACCAGGCATAAATACTCACTCACGATTCCACATGAATACTGCTCTTCCTGAAACTAGTTCCTGCATTTTACTTGTGGAAACCGATGATACTCTGGCTCAGCACGTAAGTCTGGATTTGAAGGAATCTGGCTACGACGCGATCGTGGCGCAGGATGCGATTAGCGCGTTACGGCAGGTTCCCGACATGCAGCCCTCGTTAGTCGTGGTCGATCGCATGTTGGCAGGGGAGTCAGGCTTATGGTTGTGCAGTCGCCTGCGATCGATGGGGATGCGAGTGCCGGTGCTGATGATGATGGCACGGGATACGTTGGAAGATCGGATTGCCTGTCTGGAAGCGGGAGCCGATGATTATTTTCTCAAGCCCTATCGCACCGATGAGTTTTTGCAGCTTGTCCGGATGTATTTACAGCCCCACGGTCAGGGCAATGAAAAATTGCGGTTTGGCGATCTGGTGCTGGATTTGGCAACTCGGCAAGCGGGCAGAAATGGGCGAACGATCGACCTGACGATGAAGGAATTTGAACTGCTGAAATACTTGATGGAACATCCTCGAGAAGTGTTGACCCGGGAACAAATTCTGGAGAATGTCTGGGGCTATGACTTTATGGGCGAGTCGAATGTGATTGAAGTGTACATTCGGTATTTGCGGCTTAAGATTGAGGACGAAGGCGAGAAGCGGTTAATTCAGACCGTCCGTGGGGTCGGTTATGTTCTCCGTGAAGCGTAATAGTAGCCATGGACTGGGGAACTGAATTGACTGATTCATAGTCCTGGTTCTGACAGTTCTACGCTAGTGGATCAAGTCAGATGGTCGCACAGTCAAACTTAAGAGTGAGAATGAAGCAATATCCGCTGCTTGCGAATGGAAGCCACGATCGCGCCCGTTGGCCATTTAACGTCTCTGGACAGTCATTGAGTTGCCTGATCTTAGTCATGGCTTTGGTTGGATGTTCATCCCTGCCAGGAACGGCTGTCTCCTCCGATCGCGAGGTTCCTGTGGCTCAAGATCCTGCTGCTGTGAGTCCGGTGACTGATCCCCTCACGCAAGAGTTACCCATTTCGGCGCAGGTAAAAGTGGGGGAGCGGGTGATCCAGTTGGAAGTTGCTCAAACCCCGCAGCAACAGCAGATTGGCTTGATGAATCGCACTCAATTACCGGACGATCGCGGCATGTTGTTTCCGTTTGATCCACCCCGCCCCATTGCCTTCTGGATGAAGAATACGCTGATTCCGCTAGACATGATATTTTTGCGGAATGGTCAGGTGGCGCATATTGCCCGGAATGCCGCTCCCTGTAAGGCGGATCCCTGTCCTACCTACGGTACCCCCATTGAAATTGATCAGGTGATTGAGCTGCGAGGGGGACGAGCCGCCGAATTAGGAATTAAACCCGGCGATCGACTAGAGGTACAGCCGCTATCTCCATAACGGCTTGTCCGAAAATTCACATAATTTCTTAGTTTTTTTTAAGCATCTACGGTCAATTTACGGTAATCTGTCGTGAGATGGAGTTGAGAGTTGACCAGTTCATCTAAGCTGAGTGTCTAGATTCTTTGCCAAACCTCTGAGTAGTCAGGGACTTGGACTTCAGGATTACTAAACCTGACGTAAAAGAATCTCTCAGAGTGGTGTGAGGTAGATCCAGTTAGATGAACGTTGGATAGGCATTAGTGCTTGCCTGTTCGTGAGCTATGACCTTGTGATAGCTGCGGTAGGCTTAATTGCCAAAGCTTTTTCCGGCTTGGTTTTACACAGTTTCGGTAAAAAAGCTGAAGTGATCCGTATTCACCCATTTGCACTCTGTAGATCCACAGATGCAATGGTGGAGCAGCACTGCTTAAGTAGGCATTAATCTCTTTCAACTACATAAGTCGATCGGATGTTGACTCATCCTGCATCAGATGGGCTGATAGCCAGATGCGAGACTGACCACTGTAACGTTCTAGATAGTTAACTGGAATTCACAATAGTGTCCTATCACAGGAGGTGATACAGACATGGGACCTGCAACCTACGCTCGCTTGATTCGATTTCTCCAGGAGGATTTAGCTCTATCGGCTTCCTCTATTTCGATCGCCCTGCGCCATTTGGAGCAAGATCCAGGACCGTTGCCCATGATTTTGTGGCAATACGGTTTAGTTACTCTTGAACAACTTGACCGGATTTATGATTGGCTCGAACAGGCTTAACTGGCGACGATGGCTTGTTCAGGAGGAAGTTCATGAAGGGATTATGCTCCGGTACTAGTTCTATGAATCATTGTGTTCCCTGGTCATATTTGGATCGATCAACTCAATTCAATCAGTTTCCACAGAAGCGAAAGCGGGCTCAAGTTAGTCCGCTTTCTGCTTTAAAGGGTTAGTGAGCGGTGATGATTTTGGCAGCGGCAGTCACGCCTGCTCCAGAGGTGAAGGTATTGTGACCCAGTTCCAGGAGAGTAGCTTCCAGCGCACTTAAAGCGGTCAGAATGTCCCGATCGCGGACATAGCCAAGATGCCCAATCCGCAGGATCTTACCCTTCAGATGATCCTGTCCCCCTGCCAGCATAATTTTGAAGCGATGTTTCATCACAGATCGAATGGCTTCTGCATCGATGCCATCCGGGGGAAATAGAGCGGTTACGGTGGGACTAGCCGCATGATCGGGAGCAAACAAGCGAAATCCCAGGGCTTGTAAGCCACTGCGGAGTGCTTGGCTGAGGCGTTGATGACGATCGAAAATCCCCTCTAACCCTTCTGTCTGCATCATTTGTAAAGCGGCTTGCAGCGCAAAAAATAGGTTAACGGGTGGAGTAAAGGGATTGCTGTGCTTCAAGGCATCCTGTTGATATTTGCCTAAATCCAGATAGAAGCGGGGAAATTTCGCGGTGGGATACGCCCGCCAGGCTCTAGGACTGACGGCAACAAATCCCAAACCCGGTGGCATCATGTAGCCTTTTTGGGAGGCGGAAACCACGACATCCAATCCCCAGTCATCGATCGGAATCTGCACCGATCCCAAACTGGTCACGGCATCAACCATGATTAAGGCTTCACCATGCGCTTTGACATAGTGATTAATCGTTTCCAGATCATTAATCACCCCCGTGGAGGTTTCGCTGTGGGTCAGGATCACGGCTTTGATGGTTTTGTCAGTATCAGCCGCTAACCGATCGCGGAATTGTTCTGGATCCAGGGGGGTTCCCCACTCTGCCGTGATGGTGTCTACCTGTAAGCCAAACTTGCTGGCTAACTCCGCCCAGCGATCGCCAAACTTGCCATTACACCCCACTAACACGCGATCGCCGGGACTGAGGAAGTTGATCATGCCCGCTTCCATCGCGCCTGTGCCACTGCTGGCCAGAATCAACACATCATGTTGGGTTTGGTGTAGCCAGTTCAGGTTCTGTGTCACCTCCGCCATGAGTTGAAAAAATTCGTCGCTGCGATGGGCGATCGGGTGTTTTGCCATTGCCAATAAAACAGGTTCCGGAACTGGTGTGGGCCCTGGAACCATTAACATTAACGGATTGTCCATGGCGTTGCGAGTTGTTAAGGTAGCCTCTCCCAGGCTACCGCGACAATTTCACTCAGCCAACGGCGTTGATGCGGTTCAAGTAACGCGTCGTCCGCTAACACTTCGGCGGTTAATTCTTCTAAGGACTGCCCCTGCGAGCGCGCCACTAAGACCACACCGGCGATCGCGGAGACGATCAGTTCCTCATCCACGGATTTTTGGCGGAGGGCAACAACTTCTTGGGGACTGACTGGAATAGGATAATTCATGGCGATATGACATAGCGGGACGATGCCCAGTTAAATAATGAGAACGATGTAAAGTTTGTTGGCAAAAGTGTGTAATGAAGTCTAGCGTACTTTTAGGGTTTCTTAACCTCTATCGTGAGTATTGGTACATTGAATTTTACAAACTCCAATGAAAGAAATTCTCTATATTGAAGTTCCCACGCCAGAAACGCCTTCTGTTATAACCTGGCTTCAGCAAGAATTGACATTGAATTTGGTAGAAAAGATTCCGGCTCCGACTGGAATTTGGTTGCGCTTCCCTGCTACTACCGATCTCACTCCCACCATTTCTGAATCTGAGCCCCGATCGGGGGAATTGGCGATCGCCGTCTGGTCACTCCAGCGCACCACCTACCTGAAAGTGTTTCGGTGGGCGGACAAGCCTTTGCCGGGAGAACAGGCGATTTTGCAAGCCCTGACTCGGCAGATTCGCGAACGGTTTCCCAATCGGTATCCTGCACCCCCGGCGATCGATCTCTCACAACAAGGCATTTTTGCCGCCCTAGCAGATCACTATCCCTTAACGGTCAAATACTTTCAAAATATCCCCAACGGGGAATATGACCTGACCCGTGTGTATTGGTGGGAGCAACGCTGGCGGGAAAGTGTGCAGCGACCACAACAACCGAAACAGGTGGTGTTTAAGCAACCAGCGGTAGATGCGGCAACTGAAGCGCCGCAATATGACTTGATCTATGTGGGTGGGGCACTGGGCGTGATTCATGCGGCGGCGATGGCTCAGCTAGGGTATCGGGTATTGCTGCTAGAACGCTTACCGTTTGGCAGAATGAATCGGGAATGGAATATCTCCCGCATGGAGTTCCAGAGTTTGATTGACCTGGGGTTATTTACTCCGGCGGAATTTGAACAGGTGATTGCTCGGGAATATATTGATGGCTTTAACAAGTTTTTTGATGCCAACAATCCCCCCCAAGCCCAAGCACCAGTTCTGCATACCCCAACGGTTTTAAACATTGCCTTAGATGCCGAGAAATTGCTCCGCGTCTGTGGGGAAAAGTTACGGCGGGCAGGGGGTGAAATTTGGGATGAAACTGAGTTTATCCGGGTTGATGTCAGCCCCAATCAGGTGGTTGTGCAAGCACAACATTTGCCGACCCAGGACGATCGCAGCGCCACTGGGCGACTGTTAGTTGATGCGATGGGTACGGCTTCTCCGATCGCGTGGCAGTTAAACGGGGGACGGGCATTTGATAGTGTGTGTCCCACGGTAGGAGCAGTGATTTCCAGGGGATTTGAGCCGGGGGTGTGGGATTCCCAGTATGGGGATGTGTTGAACAGTCACGGAGATATTTCGCGGGGTCGCCAGCTGATTTGGGAACTGTTTCCCGCCGAACATGATGAACTGACGATTTACCTGTTCCACTACCATCAAGTGCATCCCGATAATCCCGGTTCCTTGCTGGAAATGTACGAGGACTTTTTCACCATCCTGCCGGAATATCGGCGCTGTGACATGGATCAGTTGGTGTGGAAAAAAGCCACCTTCGGTTACATTCCGGGACACTTCACGGCGAGTGGTCGCGATCGTCAGGTGGCGTTCGATCGATTAATGGCGATCGGGGATGCCGCTTCTTTACAATCCCCCTTGATCTTTACTGGCTTTGGTTCCTTAGTGCGGAATTTGCCCCGCTTAGTACATTTATTAGATGTGGCACTGAAGCATGATCTGCTGACGGTTCAGCATTTAAATCAAATTCGTGCCTATCAAAGTAATATTGCGGTTACCTGGCTATTCTCGAAGGGCATGATGGTGCCAACGGGACGATCGCTGGCTCCTGAACGGGTGAACTCCATGCTCAACACCTTTTTTGGCGTGTTAGCCGCCGAGTCGAATCAGGTAGCTGAAACCTTCATCAAAGATCGGATCGATTGGGTAACCTTCAATCGTATGGCGTTAGTCGCCGCCTGGAAAAATCCGATGTTGCTAGTCTGGATCTGGGAATTGGCAGGTGTGGGTGACTTCGTTCGGTGGTTGGGCAGTTATGCCTCGTTTACCTTCCAGGCATTTATTAGTGCCTTAATTGGCAGTTGGTTTCCGGGATGGGTACGGCAAATTCGCCCCTGGCTGGAACCCCGCTTTCCAGCGCTGTGGTTCTGGCTCCTGGCTCAAAGTTATGCGTATACAGATGGGGTAGGCAAACCACAACCGACCTCCGCGACAGGCATCCGCTTAAAACCGATCGCTACTCCGGAAATTGGCTAATCGCCAGCTATTCCGCGACCTAGTTCTTGGGAGCTTGTAACTCATCCCGTGCCATCTTTGCTCCCAGAAACAACCCGATCGTAAGAGTGCCAAAGAATATGGATAGCCAATTAATCGCCTCTAAGGGGTTAAAATAGGGCTTCTGTTCCGCAATCAGAGTCTGAGCAGGATGGTCTGGATCGTACCAAACCGTAACGGCTTGCCCCTTCCAGTAGGGAGAGCGGAAACTTGACCCACCACCCCGTCTACGCGGTGAGCCATAAACGGTAACGCAGGTGCTGTTCACCTCATAGGGCTTGCCAGTGCGATCGCTAAAGCGAATGACAGCACAATACATCCTCGATCTGGGGCTGCGATGGCTTCTGGGCTGCTCAGAGGTGGTATGGCGCACAACTACGGCGGGAGCAGAGATCCAATCCCAGTAAGATAGCTGACTAACTGAAGTCCACAGGCTGATCACCACAACGAAGAGAGTGATCAATGCCATTAGCCCACCTGTACCCGCGAAGCTAACCATGATTAGGGCGAGGAGCGGTTTGCGAATGGGGTCTGGTAGCTGGGATGGTTGGGTCATGAGGTGGGTCGTGTGGTTTGCTTACCCCTGTTGCAGTTCTGCCCAGCGTTTCTGGAGGTCGGGAATAGTAAACACGGATTGAAATGGCACCCCAGCCTGTTGATAAAATTCCGCTCCGCCTTGCTGGCGATCGACCAGGGCAACCACCCCATTGACTTGATAGCCCGCCTCTCGCAGACGATCGACGGCTTTCATCGCAGATTGTCCGGTGGTGACGACATCTTCTAATACCGTGACGGCACTGCCTTCCGGTAAACTCGGACCTTCAATATAGGCGCGAGTCCCGTGACCTTTGGTTTCCTTGCGGACAATCAGGGCGGTTAAAGGGCGGTTTTCCAATGCCCCAGCGATACTCACCGCCGTGACGATCGGGTCGGCTCCTAACGTCAGTCCAGCCACAGCCTGGGTTTCGGGTGGGATGTAGGGTAATAAAATCCGTCCAACGGCTAATCCGCCCCAGGGATGTAATGTTACTTGTTTGCCATTGATGTAATAGGTAGCCTTCTGACCAGAAGACAGGACAAAATCACCTTCTTGATAGGCAACCTGGCAAAATAAATCTAAAAGTTGTTGACGAAGTGCTGCTAAGTCCATAGTCGGAATTGCGGGTAAGGACTCCGTTAATGATTGACAAATATTCGTCATAGATTTGGAAGAATCTCAGTAGAATTGAGTCAGACTAAGTATTACGTTGGGGCAGACTTATAGAGGTTGATTTTACAGGAGCCAACCGCTTCTCTCCTCCTGATCTTAGTCTTAAAAACGGACAGATACCGCTCAAAAATTGAGGAGTATGTTCATGTCATTCAAGTCTGATTTCTGCCGGATTGTCAGTCGGAGCGCGATCGCTGGTCTGACCGTTATGACTGTTTCCAGTGCGATCACGCCATCGGCAAACGCTCAAGATACCATTCGGTTTTCGCCCGTGACGCGGCTGCAAACGATTCCGGAGCGATTTGATGAAGTCTATTTCCGGCGGGATCCAGATTATTTTGCCAATCGCAGTCTGATCCGACAACTGATATTTTTGACCGGTCCCTTTCCGGAAACCGAAATTGCCAGTGATGCTCAAGGGATTTCCAATTTGTACTATGAAACGATGAGCCGCCAACTGAATAATTTCCCGATTGTGCGGACTCCCGACTTACCCAATCCCTTTAATGAAAGTGTGCTGACGTTACCCAGACTGGTGAATAACCCACCGTTGTTAGTGGAGCAACCTCCCTTCGTGTCGCCACCGATCGTCGCACCGCCGGTTGTTCGACCCCAACCTCAAACCCCTGTACCGGCATTGTGGTAATTCAAAATCCAGGGTGCAGGAGTTGAACCTGCCTGGGGCGAATTATGAGTTCGCTGCCTCAACCGCTCGGCCAACCCTGGTCTGAACCAATTGTAGCCTGATTTGTCAAGTCGGCTAAAGGGGATCGAATCGGTTCTAGAACATGCATTAACCTGGTCTGGGGACATACTGTAATGTATGTCCCTGTTCTATTGGTGATCCAGTTGCGCCGATCACATTTACAATTCTTTTCTGTACGGATTGCTCAAGATCCGGATCGAAACTGGGTGGAACAAGCTAGTGTAGTTACCAATCGGAACCCACTGATCGATCGCTGGCACTTAAAAGACCTATGAAACTGAACTCGACTGTTGCTCTCACGTTAGTGCTTTTAACCGCAATGCTGGCTGCTGGCTTGGTGAGCGCTGCCTTTGGGCTAACCCTGGGGCGAGAGGCCTTGAAGGGCATTACCCAACCTGATACCCGACCGACGAATAATTTGGCAAACCGCAAAGGGAAACCCGCCCGCCAAAGTGATCTAGTGATCCTGCGGGAGGAAGATATTCTCAAGAGTGTTAAGGCTCATGTGGATGGCGGGGCAGCCAAGGCAGCAGACTCTACACCAACGGCGGCTAACAAGGCGGATAATGCGGCGGTACGATCGCGCTTCCCAATCGTGGCTCAGGATCAAGGAGTGACGTTAGAAATTAAATCAACCCAGCAGGAAGATAGCTTTTTGGTCTTAAATGTGACGCTGCGCAACAACGGCAATCAAGCCGTCCAGTTTCTTTATAGCGATTTGGAAGTGACGGATGATCGGGGACAAATCTTAAATGCGAAGACGGAAGGATTGCCGGGAGAATTACCCTCCAAGAGCCAGACATTTTCTGGTACGATTCGAGTTCCCTCCGAATTGCTGGAAAAAGTGGAAAAAATTTCCTTGGCACTGACCGACTATCCTGATCAACAGTTAAAACTCAAAGCACCCGATGTTCCTATCGTCAAATAAAGGATGTGTGGTGGTGTGCCAGTTCAACCGATGGTTCGCTAAGACTGGAGTCGATGGTCACGGCATGACTCGTTCTGGGGCTAAGTGAGGCACAGGTGATCCAAGCTGCTACGTCTTTCACTGGGTCAGACATCGCCCTCCGGTTATTATCGGTGTTTCTGTTGATTGCCATTAATGCCTTCTTTGTGGCAGCCGAATTTTCGATCGTATCCGTCCGGCGATCGCGGATTAATCAGTTGGTAGGGGCAGGAGATGTGCAAGCGAAAACGGTGCAAGATCTCCAAAGCAGCATTGACCGCTTGTTATCCACAACTCAATTAGGCATTACCCTTTCCAGTCTGGCATTAGGCTGGATTGGTGAAAGTGCGATGGCGGTTTTAGTGGCCAATTGGTTAATTCATCTACCGCTACCATTGTCCTATCGTCAGGCGGTGGCGCATTCCCTGGCATTGCCGATGACCTTTTTTACGATCGCCTACCTGCAAATTGTTTTGGGAGAACTCTGTCCCAAGTCCGTGGCATTGTTGTATTCCGAACAATTAGCTCGGTTTTTAGGTGCCTCTAGTTTAGCGATCGCCCGAATTTTCAACCCCTTTATCTGGATTCTGAATCAATCTACTCGGTTGCTGCTGCGGCTGGTGGGGATTCAATATACTGGGCAGGGTTGGTATAACCAGGTGACATCGGAAGAACTGCAATTAATTATTTCGACTTCGACCGAATCGAGTGGTTTGGAGGCGGACAAGCGAGAACTGCTACGGAACGTGTTTGAATTTGGCGATGTTAGCACCGAGGAAGTCATGGTGCCTCGGACGAATATTGCAGCCGTACCGAATAATGCGACGCTGCGAGATTTGCTAGAGGAAGTGGCGAGTTCTGGACATTCTCGCTATCCCGTGATTGGGGAATCCCTGGATGATGTGCGCGGCATTATTCACTTTAAGGAAGTGGCAGAACCCTTAGCCCAGGTGGGAGTATCACTAGAGCAGACGATCGCCGCCTGGATTCGTCCGGCGCGGTTTGTCCCAGAATATATGCCTCTGAGTGAACTATTGCCATTAATGCAGCGATCGCGGCAACCGATGGTGATGGTGGTGGATGAATTTGGTGGTACGGCTGGTCTGGTGACGATCGAAGATTTGGTCGCCGAAATTTTGGGTGATACTCTGGAACCAGCCAGTGAAGAAGAACCAGAGATTGTGATTTTGGGGGATCAAACCTTTCGGGTGCAGGCACAGATGAATCTAGATGAACTGAACGATACTTTGAATCTGGATCTGCCCCTGACGGACGATTACCAGACATTGGCAGGATTTTTGCTATACCAATTTCAACGGATTCCGCAACCGGGGGAAGTCCTCTGCTTCCAGGATTATGAATTTACGATCATTTCAATGGAAGGACCCCGCTTACATCAAATCCAACTCCGCCGCCTGGAACCTTTGACAGATACCGGAGATAGGGATGCGATCGAAACGTGGCAAATTGAAGAAGTCAGCGATCGATTGGGAGAAGAACCGGAATAGGAACAATCCCATTCTCACCCCTGAGTTTAATTCCTGACCCCAGGCTGAGATCCCCAACCCCTCGATCGATGCCATTGAATTTGCTCAAGGCTCGACACAGCCTGTTGGACATCTTGCCATCAAGAAAATGATTGCTTTACCGGAAAGAGTGGCATACCTTTACACTTTGGCTATCTAGCCGGTCTCAGTCCGCTCTAGCCGGGTTGTTAAACCGCGACTATGCCATGCTTCTGCTCCCAGTATCTTAAAATTGTAGAATAAACGTTCCTAAGCATAATTCCTATGACTGTTTTAATTCCTGACGACATTCTCCGCGCCATAAGAATGACGGAAGATGAACTAAAACTAGAAATCGCTATTATGCTCTACAAGCAAGAAAAGATCAGTAGTGGCAAAGCTCGTGCTTGGATTGGACTGACGGTAATTGAGTTTCAGCACGAACTTGCTAAGCGAGGGCTTTGCATCAACTATGATGTGGAGGATTTTCAAGCAGATGTTAAGACTTTGCAGTCGATGAAACTCTTGTGATCGTTGTTAGTGATACATCACCGATTACGAATCTGGCAGCTATTGGAGAGTTAGATCTGCTACAAGGATTGTACACCTGCATCGTGATTCCAGCAGCCGTTTACGATGAAATGGTCAATGTCGGCAAACCTGTTCCTGGGGCTATGGAGGTGCAAACTTTACCCTGGATTGAAACTCAAACAGTTACAGATCAACAACAAGTATTCACAATTCAGAAAAGCCAGGAAAACATTGACTTTGGCGAAGCTGAAGCGATCTCCTTAGCACTAGAACTCAAAGCTGATCTACTGTTAATGGATGAACGTCGAGGGCGTATCGTAGCAACAAGTTATGGTTTGTAAGTGACTGGATTATTAGGTGTGCTTATACAAGCTAAACAGCACAATTTAATCCAATCTGTTAAACTACTGATAGATCAATTGATTGAACAAGCTGATTTTCGCGTTAGTAATCGGTTGTATGACACAATCGGGCACCTCGAAAAATCGAAAAAAGGATGTCTCATTCTGAGATCAGAGAGATAAGATAGCAGCAGTCAGGCCATCCAAGGACAGCAATGGGACAACAAGGGTTCTGGGATTTAGAACAGCGCCAGCAAGAATTAGCCGCCAAGAAAAGCACTTTAGAAGATTTAGACCGGTTAATTCCGTGGGAATCGTTTCGGGCACAACTTGCCGTGATCCATGACAAACCGCGCAAAAGCAACGCTGGACGCAAGCCTATGGATGTGATTTTGATGTTTAAGCTGTTAGTGTTACAGCAGTTGTACAACATCAGTGACGAAGCGTTGGAATATCAAGTCAAAGACCGACTCTCGTTCATGCGATTTTTGGGGTTAGGAATTGAAGATTCGGTGCCGGATGCGACCACAGTGTGGTTATTTCGTCAGCAGTTGCAAGCGCATCAATTAGTAGAGCCGTTGTTTGAGTCCTTTGGAGAATACTTAAGCGCGCAAGGCTATCAAGCCCAAGGGGGGCAAATTATTGATGCGACCTTGATCCCGGTGCCAAAACAGCACTTTGACCAGGATGAAAAAGCCCATCTGGAGGCTGGAAAAAGGCCACCCCAATGGCAAGAGAATCCGCATCAGGGGGCACAAAAAGATGGCGATGCGACCTGGACGAAGAAAAACGGCAAGAGTTACTTCGGCTATAAGGATCACCTGAGTATTGATGCCAACCATGGCTTTATTCGTCGCTATGCCGTGACCGATGCCGCCGTGCACGATAGTCAAGCCTTCACGGCAGTGCTCGATGCTGACAATGAAGGCGATGAGGTGTGGGCGGACAGTGCCTATCGTTCCGTCGCCCTCGAAGGGTTGCTCGTGGTCTTAACCTTCATCAGTCACATCCATGAACGCGCCTATCGCAATCGCCCCTTAAGCGAGGAACAAAAAGCCGCCAACCGAGAGCGCTCTCAAACCCGGGCCAAGGTCGAGCATGTCTTTGGGGCTTGGGTGATGCAAATGGGTGGCAAACTGGTACGCTCGATTGGACTGGAGCGGGCTAAGGTGCAGTTAGGGTTGAAGAATTTGACTTACAACTTCCTGCGTTTGGTCTTCTGGCAAACACGCCCGGTTGAAGCTGACGGATAGATCTATCCAACATCCGGCATGGCAGCAAGTGGAGCGGAGAATCCACAGCAGATTTGACGGCATAGAGGACTGATAATCGACTTTGAGACTGGAATGAGACTTGAAATTTGTAAAACCTCAATTAATCGAGGTTCCCAATCCTAAAAATTGCAAATGAGTGATTGCTACTGATGTTAGAGGGCGTTTGAAAAGTTGTTAATCAGTAAAGAAGCTCACTCGGTACTGTATGTTTTGCTCTGTCCTCAACGAATGGGAATAGTGATGATGAAGGTTGCTCCCTGGTGGGGCTGGGAAATGCACTGCAAGGTTCCATGATGGCGCTCTGTTACGATCTGGTAGCTAATCGCCAAACCCATCCCAGTGCCTTTGCCAATGGTTTTGGTTGTAAAAAATGGATCAAATAACTGCGATCGCACTTCGGGTGAGATGCCGATGCCATTATCGGTGATGGAAATGCTGACGTGTTTGGGGTTGTGACTGAAGCGGGTGGAAATCTGAATCTCAGGCTGAGCAGACAGAGTGCCACGCCCCAGACGCTCCTCGATCGCATCAATGGCATTCACCAAAAGATTCATGAAAACCTGGTTCAATTGCCCTGCATAGCATTGCACCAGGGGCAACTGACCATAGTCTTTGGATATGACAATTTCAGCTCGATCAGGCTGGGATCTCAGTCGATGTTCCAAAATTGTCAACGTACTCTCAAGCCCCTCGTGCAGATCAACCTCCTTGTGTTCTGCCTCATCCTTGCGGGCAAACGTGCGTAACGAGAGCACAATTTGCTTGATCCGCTCTGCTCCCAATTGCATTGAATTCAGCAGTTTGGGTAAATCTCGCTTCAAAAAATCAAACTCGATCGCCTCCAACGTGGCTTGTACAGCCGGGATAGGCTGCGGAGTATGAATTTCGTACTGGTGAATCAGTTCTAATAAGTCCTGAATGTACTGTCGGGCGGGGGTGAGATTGCCATAGATAAAACTGATTGGGTTGTTAATTTCATGGGCAACACCGGCTACAAGCTGCCCCAGGGATGACATTTTTTCGCTCTGAATCATCCAGGATTGCGTTTGATTTAGTTCTCTCAGGGTATCTTCCAGTTCTTGGGCTTTGTGGCGCAATTGGGCTTCTACACCTTGCCGCTCCTGAATTTGCTCCTTCAATTGCGCGATCGCTACTTGTAATTCCTGGGTGCGCTGCTCAACTTGAATTTCTAGAGAATTCTTGGCTTGTTTCAACGCGGCTTCATTCAGATGCCGTTCAATGGCAATCCGCGCCAAATAAGTCGCCTTGATCAACAATTCGCGATCGTGGGGGACAGGCTTGTAGGGGAAAGGATGATACATCGCAAAGGTAGCCAGGACTTGCCCATCGCAAGAGAGAATCGGCGTTGACCAGCAGGCACGTAACCCGTAACTCAAAGCCAACTCTCGAAATGCTGCCCATAAGGGATCAAGGCTGATGTCTTCGACGATTACCGATGCCACATGATAAGCCGCCGTACCGCAAGAACCAACCTCTGGACCAATTTCAACTCCATCAATTAAATGGTTATACTCGATCGGCAAACTAGGAGCTGCCCCATGTCGTAACCGTTGTCCATCTTGATCGACGAGCAAAAATGAACAGTAGGTCGGTTCTAAGGTTTGAGACTCAATTAAACGAGCCAGAGTATCCAAAATTGTGGGTAATGGTTTTCCTTGAGCAATTAGCTCTAGGACATGATTCTGTCCCTCCATCAGCGCGATCACAGATGCAGAATTTGCGGTTGAAAGTAAAGATGGAGGAGCGAGATGGCTACCGACAAGGGTATTCGTTTGAGCTACGTCGAGAGAGGTCATGCTGGCTTGTAACTACTGACATGTCTGGCTATGAGTGCTAATGTAGCCTGCAATTGTGAAAACTTTGTGGCAGCATCAAAACCTCACTAAAAGTTCAAGAAGCTGTCAAATGCCAGCTCCATTTTTGAGACATGGCAACTATATGACGGGTTGATAGAATCATAAATTGGATATCAACAATTAAGGCATGATGCACTCAGCGCTCAACGCCGACAACGGTCATCATAGAATCGATCACGATCGCATCACCACCAAAAAGCTGGAAGCGGGGAAGAAGATCAGACCCTAGAGTGGTTCGGCGCTCAGGACGTTTTCATCGCCTCATCGATCGTTACTTGAGAGCAGGAGTGTTGGTCGAGGGCACGATTGAAGCAACGGATTGGGGGACACCGCAAGAGTTGCCCTTATCATGGCAGAACGATTCAAGCGGTTGTTCGTTAGTCGTAAAGGCTATTGGCGCTTGTCAAAGACGTTAGCAACGCCTACGGGAATGACGAATGAGTGGTTAGAACAACAGGGATTGCGATCGATTAAACAACTTTGGATGAAAATTCAAGGATACGTTTAAGTCATCAGCGCTGTTTGCGCGTCTTCATGAACCGCCTGTTGCGGATCCGCATGGCAGGTGGTGTGGGAGGGGAGAGTTAAATGCTCTCCTCGACCCGATTAGGCTGTCTCGCCGCCTGCTGATTGTGGCATTGCTTCGATCAATGCTCTTAGCACTTTGTTAACTGATTCAGGCGTTGTAAAAACCTGAGCCACATCCTCATCTAAAACTACAACCGTTAACTTTTGCGTCTTATCATTAACGGCAAATCGATTGGGCTTCGCCTTCTCGTAATCAAAACGATACTCTGGTGAAAGCTCGTCTTCAGAACTTTGTGTGTGATCAGAGGGCATTTTGCTCATAATCCTCACGCTCCTGGCGAGTAGCTAGACGTGCACTAATGATACGGACGTTACCAGATCGCTCAGTAAAAGCAATTAACAGCAAACGATTCTGTCGAGAGTGACCAATGATGATTTCTCTCTGTTCATTTACGGAATGAGCCTTATCATCAAAGATTGCCGCCAAAGGATTATCGAATACGGATTTGGCTTCTTCAAAGCTGACACCGTGTTTCTTCAGATTACTAGCGGCTTTTGACTGATCCCACTCAAACTCCATATTCAGATTATAGCTAAACCCTTATCAATGCCTATTTCAGTCCCTGCCATCCGTTTAGATACTGTTCAAAACTAATGTCATCGTCGCGATCGCCTCCAACTTTTTGATAATCCCACATCTCCTCACCCATCTCATGCTCAAGTCGAACATCTATATGGTAAGAGGTATGGTCTGCGAGGAATTTCCATAACACTTGGTTAAGCTGTTCCCTCTTCCAATGTGGGGGACGATTAGCATCCCCAATATGGAAATGGGATAGTTGACCACTCATGTTCCACACAGCTTTGCCTAACCAGAGCGTTCGCTTGCAAGTATGACAGTTTAGATAGCTATAAATACGCAATCTTACTTCATCCAAAACTTGTTGCAAACAGAACTTACTCAGTAGAAATTGCAGCCTAACGGTGAAGTTGTGCGGCGGCAGATAACCTTGAACACCCACCAATAGCTTCTGTACCGTCCGCACCAACGCAGTGTGTACGCCCAGTCATGTGGATTGTCAAGCTGAAAGTAAAAACAATTAATCTATCGCAAATAAAACTGAGCCGCCCTTGGAGGTGTGGCATTCGCAATCGGAGCCTAATTCCGGTAATTTTGTTTGAGTTGTTTAGCAGTCAAAAATCTAATGTCCGCCACCACCTCCTCAACAAACCACTCACTCAACATTAGGACCTTCTCAACAACCAGTCATTCGTAGTCATCATCGTAATGATGCTACACGTTCCTCATCCGTTATCAAAGGTGCTGCGCCGCAAACAGCATGACGTGATCAGGGGACTGCTCACCGGGCATTCAACGTGGTCACAGCAGGGAATTTCGTTGATTCCATTCCTAATGTTGTTTTTAATCATTTCAAGATTGTCATTGCTCATCAAGACTATGTTCTTTAAGCTGCTTCACCTTCAAGACCAAAATATCCTACTTTGTATTCAACTTCTGCTTGAAAAGCGGCTCGAATTCGTCCAATGAGTTTTCGGGCAATTGCCACAATCGCCCGCTTTTTCCCAATTCGTGGGTGGAGGCGGTCAAAGCACGCTCGTAATGCCGTGTCTTTGTCGATTGCTCGCCAAGCAATTTCAACCAGGATGCCTCTCAATCGGCTGTTCCCTTGCCGACTAATCCCTCCTTTGCGGATGTTTTCACCACTGGAATGCTCACTTGGAGTCAACCCTGTGTAGGAAAACAACTGCCGTTCATTCCTGAATTGAGACATATTGCCCAATTCGTTTGACAAAATCCGAGCCGAAAGAGGACCAACGCCAGGAGCGGACCGATAGGTGTTTTCATTTGGGTCGGATTTTGCTTGCTGCTTCAACTCCGCAACTAGCTTGCTAATCTCCTCATCCAGCTTTTTCCAAATGCTCCAGTAAGCTTCAATTGCCAGGATGAACTCTTGGGCTGAGACATTGGGAAGTAGTTTTTCAACCAATCGGTGAGTCATCGGACGGTTCTCATCATTGTCAATGAGACCGAGTTGGTGAAATTTCATGCGAATCTTATTTTTCACAGCGGTGCGATCTTCAACCAGTTGTTGTCGAGTTCGAGTCAGCATTCGCTGTTGTTCTTGTGCTTCACTGGGAATTCGAATTCCTCTTAATCGCCTAGCTTCCAAAAGTGTCGAGAGCTTTTGGGCATCGCGTTTATCGGTTTTCACCCGGTCATTGACAGCAACTTCGATTCCAGCAGCATGAATCACAAGGTTATGAATTCCGTGGCTGGTCAACACGCGATGTAGAACAAACCCTGAAAACCCAGCTTCATAAGCCGTATGAATGTTTGCCCCAACAAAGAACTTCAGCAGTTGCTCAGCAAGTCCTTGAGGAGCAGCAGCCGTTGTCCATTTCTTGACCACTTCTCCGTCCATCCGCGCTACAACGGCATAAGTTTTCTTGTGTACGTCAATTCCAATAAAGACTTCTTTTCCAACGTAGGAGATCGCAGGGATCACTTTCTTCATTTGGAAACTCCTTTTTAGAATTAGAACTGTCAACCCTATCCAGTTCTTGTTTAGCGTACTGCAATCCAGCATAGGGACAGCATGGGCATGAATCAATGGGGTGAAAGTCCCCTGTAGGAGAACCAACGTCCAAATGATCAACTCGACGATCCGAGCGACGACAACTACTAGCTTAAGGCAAGGGCAAACCTGCGAGGGAATGTCTGGAGGAAGCCAGCGGCAAAGCTGCAAGCTGACGGACAAAAACGTCATAGAAGGCCGAGACCCCCAGGATAAGTTGGCACAACACAACGAAATCCTTTGGTTCACGGGGCAAGGGTTGATGGCGCAGTTGTGCAGTGAAGGTTCATGGTCTTATCTGGGGAGATCTGCCCAAATGGCGGTCTAAGGGCTATGGGAGTCTGATTGAGGGCCATCTCGAAAGGGATGGACAACCCACAGAACCCTACGGTCATCCAGGCAGCGCGTCCGGTAGAAATGCTAGACGTGATTGGGCAGAAGTCGTGCCGTGGCCATAGTAGTCAAACGCTTACCGTAATGGGTGAGACAAGGCGAAGGGTTGAACTTCAAAGAGCGGGGAGGAGCCGCAAAGCTCGGCGAGGCGATGAACCCGGATGGGGGAGCCATCAGTCGGCGCTTAACTGCATAGCCAGCCCTGGACATGAATTCTTCGGATTGAACTGTCTAAACCTCTTTGAGGAAACGCCCCTTGCGGACCCGCATGAGGGGTGTTGTGGGGACGGGGAGGGAAAACCTCCCTGTTACCCGATTAGGTGTCATCTTCACCCAGGAACTCCTTGGTTTGCTTTGGATACTTCCGAGCAAGCCACTTTAAAAGCTCAATTTGGTCACTGCCTTTAGCTCGTCTAACCTGTGCTAAAAGTTTCAGGTTTGATGGTCTTTCCAACGTTAAATTTGAAGCGCCTTCATTACACACAGAGCAAATTGCACGGAGATTGGATGGATCGTCAGTTCCTCCTTGGGACTTGTCCACTATATGTCCGATATGTAACCGAGTTTTTCTTGTGAGATCGTAGGGATGTGGTTCTCCAGCTACAGCCCCACACATCTGGCACGTAAATCCATTCCTATCAAGAACATAGGCACGAGTCTCCTTGGAGATTGCTCTTTCAAAAGCAGGTATTGGTTTAGGATCCTCAAGGATATACTGTCCAGGTCTGAGATCGCCCCTGTCGTTATGGGTTTGAATTTGATACCCTTCCTCAGACCGTAGTTCTCTCACTCGTCTTGCCCATTCTGTAATGTCTCTGGCTACCTCTCTAAGTTCATCAGAATCCATAACTCTTCCGATGTTGTTAAGGAAGTGTTCTCTCAGCTTTGCCCTTGCACCTTTCTTTGTTGGCATAAGTCATTTTTTTAACTAGCAATTGCAAATATCTTTTTGGTGGTCAAACAATTAAAGATTTCTTGTGCGACAGCCTGGGCTACAGGCGGTGGAAAAGCATTCCCTACTTGGCGATATGCTGGAGTCTTTTTACCAGTGAAATGCCAATCAGCGGGAAAACCCTGAATTTTAGCAACCATTTCAACCGTCAATTTGGGCATCCCTACGAAATCTTTGCTAGGCGGTTCGTTGGCTATTCCCATGCCATCCACACCTAAACTTGCCCAAGCCCGCTTAGCACGAGTAGGACCTAAATCAGGCCCACCGTGCTTCTTAGAGCCTCCAACGATGGTAGGAGCAATATCATCAGCTTGCTGTTTCCACCTATCAACGCCTTTCCATCCTCTTGATGCCATTTGCTCGTATAAAAGCTCCCCAACTGTTGGTGGATTTTGGCTATAAGATTTAGGCCATGAGAAACTTCCCGCTAAATCTTGTTGTATAGCTACTATCACAACACGAGGTCTTAGTTGCGACACACCAAAATCGGAGGCATTCAACAACCTCCAATCAGTTATATATCCCAACTTCTCAAGCTGCCGCTTTAAGTTACCTCGATAGTCTTCAAAAACAGCATCCAAAAATCCTCGAACATTTTCCAGCATGACAGCACGAGGTCTGCATTCATCCACTAACCGGAGTGCTTCGGGAAAAAGATCTCGATCATCCTCTTGGCCTAACTGCTTACCTGCTTTTGAAAATGGTGGACAAGGTACGCCACCTGCTAGCAAATCAATATCTACAAAAGATTTACCCTGAAAACCTCTCAGGTCACCTTCTATAACATTCCATTGAGGTCGATTAAACCTGAGAGTATTACAACAAGCGCTGTCAATCTCAACTAGTGCTTGAGGCTCAAACCCGCTCTGCTCCAGGCCTAAAGCTTGACCACCAGCACCAGCACAGATTTCTAAGCATGTCACTTGAGCCATTGAAGTTCTCTCGACTACTCCACAGGTTGTAGTACAAGTTTACAGGAAGAGGGCTTGGACAGATGGGTAGTAAGCTACGGACACCTAACTATTAATAGACGGAATTTTTCTGCCTAAGATCCCAATTTGGGGTGGATAGGCAGAATAATTCAGCATAACATCCGAAATCTACTACTTATGCCGATTATTTCCGTATAATACGCTGCTCCAGCTGCATAGCAAGAATTTTTCCGCATAATTTCAGATTACTTACGGATGTGAACGGATGTACTATTGAATACACAGTACATCTGCTTACTTTTATGCAGCCACCTCCTAAGAAATTGCTGGATCAGGTGCGTGATACCATTCGTCTCAAGCACTATGCTTACCGCACTGAAGAAACCTATGTGCAATGGATTCGCCGCTATATCCTGTTTCACAATAAGCGCCATCCCAGGGAGATGGGTAACGCTGAAATTGAAGCATTCCTCACCCATCTAGCCGTCGAGGGGCAGGTTTCCGCTTCAACTCAAAATCAAGCTCTTAGCGCCCTGCTGTTTCTTTATCGGGACGTGCTCAAGCTGGAAATGTTGGGCATTGATGCCGTTCGAGCGAAACGACCTCAGTATGTGCCAACGGTGTTGACCAAACAGGAAGCAATTGCGGTTATTCAACAGTGTGATGGTATTTATCAACTGGTTGTGAAACTACTTTATGGGAGTGGGCTTCGCTTGATTGAAGGGTTGCGATTGCGAGTGAAGGATGTTGACTTTGCTCACCAGCAAATCGTGGTCAGAGATGGTAAAGGAAGCAAGAGCCGTGTGACCATGTTGCCATCCAGTGTTGCAGCAGAATTGCAAGATCATTTAGTCGGAGTACAACGGCAACACCAACGGGACTTGAGCCGGGGGTTTGGCATGGTGAATTTGCCCTTCGCACTTGAGCGTAAATATCCAAATGCCAATCGGGAATGGATTTGGCAGTATGTGTTTCCATCCGGTTCAATTACCAAAGATCCCCGCAGTGGACTCATGTGCCGACATCACTTACATGAAAGTGGAGTCCAAAAAGCAGTTAAACAAGCCGTGAGGGCTGTCAGGCTCACCAAGCGGGTTGGTTGTCACACTTTCCGGCACAGCTTTGCAACCCATTTGTTAGAGCGTGGATATGACATCCGCACGATTCAGGAACTGCTTGGGCATAAAGATGTTAAGACAACAATGATTTACACTCATGTCTTGAATCGAGGGGGGCATGGAGTACAAAGTCCACTGGATGCATAAACATCATGACCATTGGTGAGCGCGAATCGCAGAGAATGCGATAGGGTTTTGCTAGAAAGCGTCAGGAAGACACCGATCGCAACGAACACCAGACCACTGGCAATCCCAAACAAGCTCCGATAGCCGATCGCATCGGCGACAAAGCCAAGACTCGGACCCGCGATCGCCATTCCCAAATCAAAGCCTGCCATACAAAGCCCGAAGATCCGCCCCCGATCATGGCTAGGAGAGCGATCGGCAATTAAGGTGATCATCGTTGGGAGAAAGATTCCGGCTCCGGCTCCTTCGGCGAATCCAGCAATCAAAAAGGCAGGGGCACTATTAGCGAACCACAACAGTAACATCGCTAAGGCATAGAATCCCAGACCTACAGTAATAAACCGTCCCCGTCCATAGCGATCGGAGGCTTTGCCCGTGGGCATCCGAACAATAAAGCTAGAGAGTGCTGCCGCCGTATAGAATAGCCCCACATTTAGGGGAACCTGGCTCTCTTTAATAAATAGGGGCACAAAGGTGCTGAGAGTGCCAAAGGCTAATCCAACCAGCAGCAAGAGCAGGGTCGGGATGCGGAAGGGAGGACTGCTCAGTAGCCGCCAAAATGGTAACGCTGCGATCGCTGGTTCGACCTCGTTGGGATCGGATGGCAACTCGCTCAGTGGCGGTGCTTGGATCTGAGATGTCCCCATCAGCGCTGTCACTCCTAACCCACTAGCGGCTAGAAACAGGGGCACATTACCCGCATATTCCTGTAGAAAGCCGCCCAAAGCCGGACCGATCGCCACCCCGATCGGATTCACCAATGTCATGATGCCAATAATTTCGCCGCGATGTTGCGGGGGAGTCAGGTCTACCACCAGCGCACTATAGGCGGTGGCAAATGCCGCAATACTAATGCCATGAAAAATCCGTACCCCAAACAGCAAAGGAATGGAGTCTGTCATTAAATAACCAAGCGGGGCGATCGTGGCAGCTAATACCCCAATCACTAAAACCAGCTTGCGTCCCCGGTGATCCGCCATGCGTCCGAGTTGGGGTCGGAAGATCAACAGTCCGATCGCAAAGCCGCCCATGACGATGCCAATCTGGTGTTTGGTCGCACCAATCGTTTCTAAATATAGGGAGAGGGTGGGCAGTAGGGTTGCCATACTGGACCAGAACAACAGACCCACCCCAAATAACACCATTAAATGCCGTTTGGGTTCTGGTTGTAGGGTACTGAAAACGCTCAAGGGCTTGCTTCCTCGGGATAGTTGACACCGAGTTCCAGCATAACGAACCGATGGGTGGTGGGGCTTCCTCTGGGTGGGTTAGTGGCTGTCTCTTATACACATCT
>NZ_JBLZFZ010000049.1:0-50911 GCF_050753385.1 Pantanalinema rosaneae CENA516 | reverse complement strand
AGATGTGTATAAGAGACAGCATCCCCTCCATCTCCCCACTCCACCTCTGCCAAATCACTGATCTGCACATCCCGCAGAATTTGGGGCAAAATTTGTCGTGCTGTCTGACCGGGAAAGAGGGTGAACCAGTCTCGATCGTTGTGCTGCACTTGCCAGGTGACGTGGGGATGACAGAGGGCGAGGTGATGGATCGTGTTCTGGATAGCACGTAACTGTTGGGGGATGGGAGGTAAACCCTGCCGTCGAGCTTCCCAGGTCGCAAATAATTGATCCGCCGTGACGATTGTGCCGGGAGAAATTGCCGTGGGTTCAAGCTGTACTGCCTGTCCCAGGGCATCGTAGGTACAGTGCCAACCCATCTCCTCGGTACTCGATCGACTGGCAATTTCCAACTGAGCTAATTGAGCCAAGCTATGTAAGGCTTCGCCCCGGAATCCCAGGCTAGTAATGCGCCAGAGGTCATCACAGGTACGAATTTTACTGGTACTATGCGGGGTAGCGGCTAGCTGCAAATTTTCCAGGTTCATCCCGATACCGTTATCGACCACACGAATGCGCCAGCGATCGCTCCAGATTGCAATCACAAGCCGAGTAGCGGCGGCATCCAGGGCATTCTCGATTAATTCCCGTACCGCCGCTGCCAGGGAATCAATCACTTCCCCCGCCGCAATCAAATGAATGACTTCTGTCGGTAAGGCTTGAATGCCAGTCATAGAATGCACACCTGCCCAGGGGAGCAGAACAGTGGATAGAGCCGAACTCCTTTATTCTGGCGTGTGTCTGCCCCATCCAGACGAACGATCGTCAATGATCTCAAAAAATATTGGTGATGCTCTTTCAACTTGGCACTAAGACAGCATATACTGGAAAATCTGGCTAGAATTTTTTGAGAAATTCCGAGGAAGTTCAATGTCGCGATATAGAGGTCCGCGCCTCCGAGTTGTACGTCGTTTGGGCGATCTGCCCGGTCTGACCCGTAAAAGTGCCCGTCGGGCATACCCCCCTGGTCAACACGGTCAGGCACGCAAGAAACGCTCTGAGTACGCGGTGCGTCTGGAAGAAAAACAAAAGCTCCGGTTTAATTATGGTCTGAGTGAGCGGCAACTGCTGCGTTATGTGCGGAAAGCTCGTCGTGCCGCTGGTTCCACTGGACAGGTGTTGTTGCAACTGCTGGAAATGCGGTTAGATAACACGGTGTTCCGGATGGGGATGGCTCCAACGATTCCAGCCGCCCGTCAGTTGGTCAATCATGGTCATGTGACGGTCAATGGTCGTGTGGTTGATATCCCGAGCTACCAGTGTCGTCCCGGTGAAACGATCGCCGTTCGAGATACTGAGCGCTCCCGAAAGTTAGTAGAAACCAATTTGCAATATCCCGGTTTGGCAAACCTACCCAGCCATTTAGAGTTCGATAAATCCAAAATGGTGGGTAAGGTGAATGGAGTGGTTGAGCGTGAATGGGTCGCCCTCCAAATTAATGAACTTCTAGTGGTTGAATACTATTCTCGGCAGGCGTAATTCTCTGCAATTACGTGCCTTTACCGCGGCATTTTATCAATCTAAAAGCCCTTCTGATCCTGTCAATCAGAAGGGTCTTTATTGTCGGTATTTATTTTCCTCCCCTGGTCTTTACCCCCTCTCCCCCCTGCCCTACTGTGTACACACAAATCGAGCCTGACTTCGTTTACATTTTTTTAGCCCCCTAAATCCCCCAATTCTGGGGGACTTTGAATCGTTCGGCCCCCCAGAATTGGGGGTTGGGGTGCGGTTCGTCAGTGCTTTAGCTAGATTGGATCACTTGTGTGTACACAGTAGCCCCCCTGCCTCAATGGACGATCGGCTCCGGATTCACCGCAAACGTTAACACGGTTTCATCCACTCCCTTGAGCTTTAAGGGACTGCATTTCGTAATCTCCTCTTCTTCCAGGTAATCGGCAACTGCCGCCGACACCAGAATCTTATTGGGGTCAGCGAGTTGTTGAATCCGTGAGGCGATATTGACGCTGGGACCGATCGCGGTGTAGTCCGATCGCTCCGAGGAACCGAACATGCCTACGACTGCCGTTCCCTGGTGAATGCCACAGCGGAATTGCACTTGACCGATCCCCTGTTCTTGCCAGCGCTGGTTCAGGCGATCAAGCGATCGCCGCATTTGTCGAGCGGCTGCCACTGCCCGTCGCACCTGTTCATTCGGAGTCAGTTCTTCAGGGGCACCAAACAGTGCCAGAATGGCATCGCCCATAAACTTATCGACGGTGCCCCCATTATCAAAGACAGCGCGGGTCATTTCAGCGAGATATTCATTCAAGACTTCTGCCACCTTGCGCGATCGCAGAGTATTTGAAAGCTGGGTAAACCCGACAATATCGCTAAACAAAACAGTCATCAGTCGGGGTTCTGGACGTAAATCCAACAACAATTCCCCTTTCGCCGCCCGTTGCACCATCGAAGGCGGCAGGAATCGTTTCAGCACCGATTCGGTCAGATAGGTGTTCAATTCCGCCACCCGTTGTTCATTTGCCTTGAGGGCGAGCAAATTGCGGACTTCGGCTAATAGTTCTCGATCGTTAAACGGTTTCGATAAATAGGCATCGGCTCCCCGTTCTGCACCCTCGATCCGGGTATCTTCATCGACTTTAGCGGTTAAGAGGACGATCGGAGTGCCCGTCAGGTCTTCGTCTTCCCGAATCATCCGAATCAGATCCAGCCCAGAGACTAAAGGCATCATTAGATCGGTGACAATCAAATACGGTCGCAGATTTTGCGCCATTTGATAGCCCTCTGCGCCATTGCGAGCCGTCCAGGTGTGATAGCCCTGTTCTCGCAGAATTCCCGAAACGTAGCTGCGGAGATCGGGATTGTCATCCACAATCAGGATGCGAGGAACCGACGTATCCGTAGGTGGCAATAGGGAATTGGCGGCATAAGTATCTCCGGGTTGCAGTTTCTCCTGGTCTTCGGTGGCTTGAGATTCCATATCGACATCTGCCAGTTCGATCGCGGCTCGACTAGGTTGAATCTCTGTCTGCACATCAATTACCTGTTGGGGCGGCAGATGGGCAAATCCCGCTTGCAGCCAGATCGTGAAGGTGGATCCCTGACCATAGGCGGAATCCACTGCCACTTGTCCACCGTGGAGTTCAACTAATTCTTTCACCAAGGCTAAACCTAACCCACTGCCCTCATAGCTACGGTTGGCTGAGCCTTCGGCTTGCCGGAAGCGCTCAAATAAATGGGGAATCTGGTCAGGACGAATGCCAATCCCCGTGTCGATGACTTTCAAGACACAATGATTACCGGCGGGCTGGAGACTAACGGTAATGCTGCCCCCCGCTGGCGTAAACTTCATGGCATTTGACAGCAGGTTATACAGTACCTTGTCAAATTTTTCCAGATCTAAATACACCCCAGGACAAGGTTCCAGGTGCGTCATCAGCGTAATGCCTTTCCGTTCACAGTAGAGTCGGAAGGAATCGACGGTTTGGGTGACAAAATCGACCAGATCGCAGGGACGGAAACTCGGTTGCATCCGTCCTGCATCTAACCGTTGCAGATCCAACAGTTGATTGACTAACCGCAGCAAGCGGCGGGAACTCCGTAAGGCAATCACCGATTGTTCATAGCTCAGACCTTGATGTTGATTCACGGCTGATTCGAGGGGCCCGATCGTCAGCGTCAGTGGAGTCCGAAACTCATGGGAAATGTTTTGGAAAAATTCCGTCTTTTGCCGATCGAGTTCCAGTAATTGTTCTGCCTGTTGCCGAGTTTTTTGGTACAGTCGGGCTTGCTGAACCGCGATCGCCGCTTGAGCCGCAACGGCTTGAGCCAGTCCAATTTCGGATAACTGCCAGCGACGGGGTTGCAAATTTTGCCGTAACGAAATGCTGCCAATGATCCGACCATCCGACAGCAACGGCACGACGAGCAGCGATCGGGTCGAATACTGAAACGGATGCTCGGTAATGTTCATCTCTGGATAATGTTCCAGATCGTTCAGCACCACTGGCTGTTTCGTCAGCATTAATTGCTTCAGCACTGGATTACCCGCGATCGGCAAAATCGATTGCGGTAAGCCGCGTGACAATTCGGCGGGTGGGATCGGCTGAGCGTATTTCGCCTCAGACTTGCCAGGAATGGGGTATGGCGATTGCGTGGCATCATGCAACCCTACACACTGAACAAACTCATCTTCCTCCGTCCACAACGACAACACACAGCCATCGGCATGGAGGGCTTGCCCCAGTTGTTGGGTGATCGCCGCAAAAATTTCCTGTGGATCGAGGCTAGAGCGAATCGCGGCTGTAATCGCATTAATCAGAGACTCTCGCTTTGCCAGCGCTTGCAGTTGTTCATAGGCGCGGGCCTGCGATAGGGCTAAAGCCGCTTGACTGGCGACCATGCTCAACAGTTGCACTTCATCATCCTGCCAGGGGCGCGGTTGTCCACATTGATGCAACGCCAGTACGGCTAGAACTTCCTGTTGGTATTGCAGTGGTACCAAGATGCTGGCATGAATACCAAGCTGCTGATACGCCTGTCGGCGTTGCTGAATTTTGGTATCCTTTCCTTGCCAGCGATCGTCGGTATCAATCTCTTGCAAAACCTGAATCTCTTCCGTTGCCCAGACGGTTTGTGCCAGCATGGTTTTCAACGAAGCGAGATGTCCATTGCCAGGTTCAGATTCCACCATGGGAGGGTGACTGAGTTCAATCCCGGTGGCTGAGGCGGCGATCCCATTGCCCCATCCCTGAGGCTCTTGCCCCCCTATATAGGGATAACAATCCTCAACTCGCCCATCCTGCATGGGACAAACAATGCAATAGCTCACCTCAAAAATATGACCGACGGACTCCCCGATCGTTTCCAAGATTTGTCGATAACTTAAGGCGCGGCGAATGGAGGTTGTGACCGCATTCAAGAGCGACTCTTGCCGGAGGGATTTCCGCAATTCCTGCGTTCTAGCTTTGAGGACGTTATGGGTATCCACCGCCTGCCGCACGACGGCCTTGAGTTCCTCATCATCCCAGGGCTTGGTGACATACTTAAACACCTTGCCAGAGTTGATGGCTTCGACTAAGTCTTCGACATCGGTGTAGCCAGTCAGAATGATCCGAATAATGTCGGGGTACTGAGTTGCCGTTAAACTGAGAAACTCTGTACCACTCATCAGGGGCATCCGTTGATCCGAAATAATCACTGCCACATCCCCTTCTTTCGCCAGGATGTCTAGCGCCGTAGGACCATTTTCGGCTCTTAAAACTTTGAATTCCCGATGAAAAGTGCGGTACAGCAAGTCAAGATTATCTGGTTCATCATCCACTACCAGAAGTTTTGGCTTGCTACTTAGTTGGACTTTCATGAACCGCGCTCCTGCTACAAGGGCAGTCGGATAAACAATCTTTTAGTGGTGCGGGACAGCATCAGCCTGAATCCGTTAAATCCCTGACACCTCAAATTTTGGAGCCATAGCTGGCAGGGCGCTTTCCCCTTGCTCACCTTCCCCATACCACTATCGCACTTCGAGAGAAGTGCAGCCATGCTCAGTAGTACACCCCAATGCGATCGGTTTTGATCCCAACACCAAGTGGTTGCAACCCAACGTTCCCCTGCTTGATTGTAGGCAAACTTTCTACAGGCTAAGATCGATCGGCTCCAGAGCCAGTTTTTAGTAGCAATGATAAAAGAGAAAATAGAAGCTGGAATATTCAAACGACAAAACCACAGTCCTGACTGATCAATGTTCTTGATCAGATTGCCCAAAATAAGGCATTTGTTAACCTCATTGACAGGAACGATCGAGAGAAAAAATTAGTGAAGCAGATCGGTCATAATCGTAGATACTTAATTCTAATCACTGTGGGGATCAAAAACGCGCGATCGATGTAGTTCATCACGCTTGGAGTATTTCTAGCCATGCGCTGTCCTTTCTGCCAGCATACAGACAATCGGGTGCTTGAATCGCGTTCAGCAGAAGCGGGGCAAAGTGTCCGTCGTCGCCGGGAATGTCTCAAGTGTGGGCGGCGGTTTACTACCTATGAGCGGATTGAGTTTGTTCCCATTACAGTGATTAAGCGGGATGGCGAACGGGAATCCTTTGATCGCTATAAATTGCTCCGGGGAGTGGTGCGGGCTTGCGAGAAGACGAATGTGCCCTCGGCTCATGTGGAGACTTTAGTAGATGAGATTGAAGCCGAACTCCAACAACGGGCGGTGCGAGAAGTCGCCAGTAGTGAGATTGGTGAGTTGGTTTTGCAACGGTTACGGGAGTTGAGCGAAGTCGCGTATATTCGCTTTGCGTCTGTATATCGGCAATTTCAAGGCATCCGAGATTTTGTTGACACCCTGAATCATTTACAAAATGCCAATGCGTTAAACCAAGAGGTGGAACCGAGGCATCATGGACATGCAACGATCGCGGACGCTGGCATTGGGTCTGATCCGGTTGTATCTGCTTCCTCGCAATAACCGATTTCTGCCAATCCAGTGACTTTAACACCGTAATTGCCTGGAAGATGGGCTATCCCTGTCTTAGGGGATTGGCTTTTCAATCAGGTATTCGCTGAGATCAGGATTTTTGGTGCAAACACTTATATCTGTGTCCCAGACTTGAGGTAATATAGATCTTCCGAGCTATCGATTGCTTTAGGTCTGATCTCCTACAATAAAAATTGGAGGAGTGTGGGTGTAGCGGCACAGTATTTAGTGTGCGTGTACATCGACAGGAGGAATATTAACGGAGCTAATTACCAGGAAACGATTCGCATGGTCAATCAGGACACTTTAACGACAGACGTTGGTTTTACACACGAAGATTTTGCCGCCCTACTGGATAAGTACGACTATCACTTTAGCCCTGGTGATGTCGTCGCTGGAACCGTGTTCAGTCTGGAACCAAGGGGTGCTCTGATTGACATCGGCGCGAAAACGGCTGCTTATATCCCTATCCAGGAAATGTCAATCAACCGGATTGATGCCCCTGAGGAAGTGTTGCAGTCGAACGAAACCCGCGAGTTTTTCATCCTTGCTGATGAGAACGAAGATGGGCAATTAACTTTGTCGATCCGCCGCATTGAATATATGCGGGCATGGGAACGGGTGCGCCAACTCCAAGCAGAAGATGCCACTGTGCGTTCGATCGTGTTCGCAACGAATCGGGGTGGGGCGCTAGTCCGGATTGAAGGACTGCGTGGGTTTATTCCCGGTTCTCATATCAGCACTCGCAAACCTAAGGAAGAACTTGTTGGCGAAGAACTGCCCCTGAAGTTCCTGGAAGTGGACGAGGAGCGGAACCGTCTGGTGCTTAGCCACCGTCGCGCCTTAGTCGAACGGAAGATGAACCGTTTGGAAGTGGGCGAAGTTGTGATCGGCACAGTGCGTGGGATCAAGCCTTACGGTGCCTTTATCGACATCGGGGGTGTGAGCGGCTTGCTGCACATTTCTGAGATTTCCCATGATCACATCGATACCCCTCATAGCGTCTTTAATGTCAATGACGAAGTGAAGGTGATGATTATCGATCTGGATGCGGAACGGGGTCGGATCTCCCTTTCTACCAAGCAACTGGAACCAGAACCCGGCGACATGGTGAAAAATCCTCAAGCGGTGTACGACAAAGCAGAGGAAATGGCTGCCAAATATCGCGAACAAATGTTGGCAAAACAACGGGGTGAAACTGTAGCCGTGGGTGTTGCGCCTGAGGTGGAGGTGGTTGCGGAAGAACTAGAAGAACTGCCACCTGCGATCGAAGAGGAAGAGGTTGGCTAGCTAGCCGCAATACTTTGACTTAATTAAGAGAGAGGGTTCGCCCTCTTTTTTTATGGCTATGTGGTTGATCGAGTCACCAATTGGTAGAGGAGGAACAACTGTGGCAACAATTCAGTGTGGAACGGTCACGTTTGCCAATATTCAAGCCGTAATTTTTGATAAAGATGGGACGCTGGCAGATGTTCAGGATTACCTGAGACATTTAGGGCAAAAGCGGGCTCGGTTGATTGATGCCCAAATTCCCGGAGTGCAAGACCCATTATTAATGGCATTTGGGTTTGAGGGCGATCGCTTAAATCCCTATGGCTTACTGGCGGTTGGGACTCGGCAAGAAAATGAAATTGCGGCGGCGGCGTATGTGGCAGAAACAGGACGAGACTGGATCGCGGCATTATCCCTGGTGCGATCGGCATTTGATGAAGCGGACAAAGTTTTCAAGCGTAAAGCGGATAGCACCCCTTTATTGGAAGGTGTAGTGCCGACGTTACATCAACTGACTCAGGCAGGGGTCGCGATCGCAATTTTGTCGTCGGATACCACTACCAATGTCCAAGACTTTGTAGAGCGCTATGAACTGGGTGGGTTGATCCAGGTAGCTCAAGGAGCTATGGATGGCTGTAGTAAGCCCGACCCCGCCGTACTCCTGCACACCAGCCAACAGTTAGGAGTCGTACCCGCATCGATTCTGGTGGTTGGGGATTCTAGTGCTGATATTGCCATGGCAAAGGCGGCTAATGCGGCGGGTAGTGTTGGTATAACCTGGGGTAGGCGTGATGTAGGAACATTGGCGATCGCAGATACTTTAATTGCTCGACTAGCTGATATTCAGGTTAGAGCTTAGATCTAAGCCATTCCATCCTGGGATAGTAATATCAGGAATTTTCCGAACTGTAACATTCAAACTTCCTATGGCATCAAGCTTTTACGAGGCATCTCCCTGAGTGTCACCAGCAATGCTATGATGCTGTTCACGCAATGTGATGTTTCTTAGTCGTACTTAAGAGAGGAGCCGCCCTTGTCTCGCCGTTACCTGTTTTCCTCAGAATCTGTTACTGAAGGTCATCCTGATAAAATTTGTGATCAACTCTCAGATACCATTCTGGATGCCCTGCTGGCTCAAGATCCGATGAGCCGAGTTGCTGCCGAAGTGGTTGTGAATACGGGGCTAGTGTTGATCACTGGCGAAATTACCTCTAAGGCACAAATCAACTATATTGATGTTGCCAGACAGAAGATTGCTGAAATTGGTTACATTGGGACGGATAGCGGTTTCTCTGCCAACAGTTGCTCGGTTCTCATTGCTCTAGATGCTCAGTCGCCGGACATTGCCCAGGGGGTAAATGCGGCTAAGGAAACTCGGGAACTCGCCAGCGATGAAGAACTCGATCGCATTGGGGCAGGGGATCAGGGCATTATGTTTGGGTTTGCGTGTAATGAAACCCCAGAATACATGCCATTGCCAATTTCTCTAGCTCACCGGATCTCTCGGAGATTAGCGGTCGTGCGGAAAACGGGTCAGTTGCCTTACCTGCGACCGGATGGCAAAACCCAAGTGACGGTGCTGTACGAAGATAATCAACCGATCGGGATTGATACGATTCTGGTGTCTACTCAACATGCACCGACCATTGGTGACATCACGGATGAAGCGGCAGTCCAAGCCAAAATCAAGGAAGATCTATGGACGAATGTTGTTTTACCTGTCTTCTCTGATTTAACGATCAAACCCGATCAAAACACCCATTATCTGGTTAACCCCACGGGTAAATTTGTGATCGGTGGTCCTCAAGGGGATGCGGGCTTAACGGGACGTAAGATTATTGTGGATACCTATGGTGGGTATTCCCGTCATGGTGGTGGTGCCTTCTCGGGTAAGGATCCCACGAAGGTCGATCGCAGTGCTGCCTATGCCTGCCGCTACGTCGCGAAAAATATTGTGGCGGCTGGGTTGGCAGACAAGTGTGAAGTACAACTGAGCTACGCGATCGGGGTAGCTCGTCCAGTCAGTATCATGGTGGACACGTTTGGCACAGGTAAAATCCCCGATGAGCGGATTCTGGAATTAGTGAATCAACACTTTGAACTGCGTCCGGCGGGAATTATCCAAACCTTTAACCTGCGTCATCTGCCTGCCGATCGCGGTGGTCGCTTCTATCAAGATGTGGCGGCTTACGGTCACATGGGGCGGACGGATCTCGATTTGCCCTGGGAACAAACGGATAAAGTCCCTGTGTTACAAGAAGCGGCACAGCGATCGCTCTCTGCGTCTATCAACTAGTTCTCTGAAATGGCATGAAATAGACAGGATTCAGGCTGGCGGTTGAAGATCCGTTGGGGCGGCTCTCCGGTGGATAAAAGAGGTCTTCCCGTCCAGTCTGCCCCTTGAGACTAAAGCAAGATGTTGATCGCTGAGGTGTTTACCTGACGATCGGCATTCTGGTTTTACTTATTGCCCACATCCGATTCGGCTTCTAATTCCAGTTGCTCTGCTGCATCTAAACAACTGACCACCCGGTTGCGTCCCGAGGATTTAGCTCGGAGCAGATTTTTATCGGCTCGCTTGAGCAGGCTATTCCCTTTCATGTCATCATTGCGTTCCAGGGAAGCGGTGCCAGCGCTAATGGTGATGTTTAGATCTAACGTTTCATCGATCGAGAAGGGCTGATCACTAATTAATCGACATAATCGGCGAGCGACTAGCAGGGCTTCCTGTTGGTCAGTGCTACTAAGAATAATCACAAATTCTTCGCCACCGTAGCGAAAGAGCGTGTCACGAAATCTCAGGTTGTGGCGTAAGCGACTGGAAATTAACTGTAAGGTGCGATCGCCGACGGGATGACCGTAGGTATCATTAATACTTTTAAAGAAATCCACATCCAACATGATCAGGCTGAGGGCTTCGTTACGAGTCCGGGCATTTTGCACTTGTCGAGGCAGTTCCCAGTCTAAGGCTCGGCGGTTATTCAGTTCCGTTAAGGGATCGGATAGGGCGATCGCGGACAGAATATCATTGGTGCGCATAAGTTCACGATGATTCCGCACCATGCGGAGTCCGGCGACAATCTGCGATCGTAATAAGCGATTTTGATGCGCGAGTACGGTACTACTTAAGGGTTTACCCTCAGGATCGTTTTGGGGTAGCCATAGATAAGCATCGGCTCCACTTTCTAGGGCTTCCACTCTAGATTCCATTTCCCAATTGCGATCCAACCAGGCTGCTTCCAACATTTGGGCGGGAATATCTAGCAAAAGGCAGTAAATCCACGCTAACTTAGTTTGCTCTTTAATCTGATGGCATAGCTCTAAGCTCCCTGGCTGACTGCCCTGAAGAATAATTAAATCTGGCTGTTGTGCTTGCACTAGCGGTACAGCCTCACTCGGCTCGGAAGCGACCTCTACAGTGCAACTCACCACATTACGAAGCCGAGCCAGAAGTGTGGATAGAAAGTCGTCACCTCCAACTAGGAGAATCGAAGCATCCATTGACGTTTCAGTGGCTCCGTCTGAGCATTTCAGTCGTAACTTCAATAGGGTATAAGGTTTCTACCGATAGCAACAGATTGACTGGCACGGTGTTCCTCCTCAGGATCTGAGTAACTTCAGGGTGAGATGAGAGTAAGTGTAACTAAACATACCCAAAACCTCAGTATCTACGCGCAAATCTCATCTTTATTTGCCTCAAAATATTCCTAGATCAGTGAAATTAGTTAAATAACTGAATTAATTAGAAACATAATCGGAACCTTTCATCCTAGAAATGGATAGTTTAGATTGACTAATATTATTTGCTTTATTAGCAGAGAAATCGTGTGACAGAATTTCAAGTGGCTCATTCAAATCGGGTGATAAACCTGAGTAATTTCTACTGTAAGATACGACATCGCTCTAACTGAGAACGTTCTTCTCTCAGACCCTACTGATTCCTGCGTCAGGATGAGTGGGGGGATGAGGGTGAACTATTCTCTAGTGTAAAAATTGCTGGTATGAATGAAATCACTCAATTGTGTAATTATGCTGAAGCTGACTTGATAGAATGCCTGTTTTAACGAGGTGATAGAAAAAAATCGGTTATTTTCGCTACCGGCTATTCCGTATTGGTGAACGGTGGCTGCTCGGAATGAATCGATGTTCCTGGCTATAATTGGCAGATTGTTAATGATTGCATAGATCAAATGTGTTGAGTGATTTTTGAGGTAATCGTGCAAAAGTGAGGAGATTAGGGCACTCTATAAGTGGAAGATCGAGAACCCTCGCTTCCGAAATTGACCTGAGGCGAACTAGCGACTTGGGTTGAGCGAATGGTTCATTTGAGCAAGTCAACTTAATTTGAACGATCGCTAGGCTAGTTCACATAACGTCTCAATTGATACAGGTGCATCGCTTGGCTACTTATGGCTTGCGCTCTACTCTACTACTGATACACTCGTGACCTGAACTCTGTTTGCCGGTGATGATCCTCATGGAAAACGAGATCCTGACATCCGATCTAAGGGGCCACCGAACACTCGCTACCGTTGTCTTTACGGATTGCGTAGGGTTCAGTGCCAGAATGTCAGTGGATGAAGACCATACACTTGACCTGATCCGTCGTGACCTAAAGTTAATGAAGCGGATCTGTGAACAGCTTGAGGGGCGTGTCCTCAAGTTCACAGGTGATGGGCTATTAATGTGCTTTTCTAGTGCTGTAAAAGCGGTCGAATGTGCGATCGAAATTCAGAAAGAGATTGCCGAACATGCGGCGACGCGATCGGCAAACGATACGCTGAAACACCGAATCGGCATTCATCTAGCCGATATTTTCATCACGGAAACCGATGTAATGGGCAATGGTGTGAATATTGCGGCTCGCTTACAGACGGAAGCTGACCCTGGGGGAATTTGTGTTTCCCAGACGGTCTATGACGTGGTCAAAGCCAATCTGCATCTAGAGACACGCTATTTGGGGCCCCGAGAACTGAAAAATATTCGGGAAGTGGTGCCGATCTACAAAATTTTGTTGGAACCGGAACCGCAGTTGGCTGATCCCTACAGTCAGGTAGTGCGTAACCTGGAACGCAATCCTCATCTAGCCCGAATTAAAAAGCTTTTATTTTATGTTTGTAAAAACCGTTGGGAGAATGATCACCAACAATTAGATGCCCTGACGATTCGAGATCTAGTGCAAGAACTGCATCAGTTAGCGCCCAGCCCAGAACAATTGCGCGGATTTTTGGATGCGGCGGTCAACACGCTGAGTAAACAAACGGAGTATTCTTTAATCGCCAATATTATTTTAAGTGAGGTTGCCCAACTGAATGCGGATGAGGCTCAATCCCGGCGAGTACGGTTGGCTCACGCGGCGGGTGATGTGACTCAAGCGATTAGTATTCCCGATTTACCAGCAGAAGATTTACCGACGATCTACGATCGCGTGGCGCAAGAATTACAACAGCATAGTGATGTTCTACCCCGGGCCAAAAAACTGCTGTTTTATGTGTGCCGACGGCGATGGGAGAATGATCAGGTGCAATTAGACAGTGTGAGTTTGCCCAGGTTAGTACAGGAACTCCATCAACTGGCACCAACCTTTGATCGCTTAAACAGTGTGATCTCCAGCTTTGTCCAAACCCTGAATAAACAAGCTGAATATTCCCTCATTGCCAATTTATTGCTGAGTAAATTGCAACGGCTGTATGAGGGAGCCTCGACTCCGTCTGTCCCTGCTGGCGGACAGCCGACTGTCGTTACCACAGGTCCAGCTTCGCCAGAATCGCCCCCCCTACCATCGTCCACGTACCAACTCGACCTCTCAGAACAAACCGATCGCTATAAATTTGTCGCGGCGGCACTTGATCGTCATCCCGATCACCTGCGAATCAAGAAATTGATGCTCTATGCCTGCCGGATGCAGTGGGAGAGTGATCCGGCGCGGTTAGCGAGTTTAGGTACAGCCGCCTTAGTGCAGGAACTCCATAGTCATGCGTTGACGCTGGAGCAATTACAGGCAACCTTGGGCGCGATCGTCAAAACCGTCAGTAAACAAGCTGAATATGCCGCGATCGCCCGAGCTACCCTCAGTCACATGAGTCTCTTATATACGGCTCAACCCATGCCTGTTGCAGTTGCCGCTTCGCCCCCAGAGCCGATCCAGGAGGCTGAAGTCAGTGCACCGCCGGTCAGTCCATCGGCTCCATTCACGCCGCCACCGGCTCAACCGCCACCGCCAGCCCAACCGCAGCCGCTCAGTTTATTTGATATTCGGTTGGGGATTATGAAGTATGCCAATCCGCTGCGGACAAAAATCCTGATTTTTTCTGCCCTGCATACTGACTTTACCTACAATCATCAGGATTGGCTCACCTTAAAGATGTACGAGTTAGATGGCTTACTCCGATCGCTGCTTTATACCTGTAAAACCTATACCGATCTAGAGCTTTTACTGTATGAAGCCGCACGACGGCTACAGGAGCCTGAGCAAAATGTGCAGACGGCAGATGCCTTGATTAAAGCGCTGCGATCGCTCTACTTACATGGCAGTCCGGCAGCACTGCTGGGTGAACCGGATGAAGAGACGCGGTTAGGTTTAGATGAGTTTGAGCAAACCACCTTAGAATTTGCCAAAGCTCATGATGATGAGGACTATACCTGTCAGTTAGCGGCTCCCCCGGCGGGGTTAGGGGGTGAACCAGCCGAGGCAACGGTGTTGGAAGCTTCCCCTTCCCACCCCAATGAGCGAACTCATTTAGTTGTTAACCCCGAACTGATGACCGATCCAGCCACTGAACTCAATGATCGCACCCATCCTCTGACCACTTCGCCGCCTCGTGCCGCTGCTCCTGCTGATACCGGCGATCGAACTCATCTCCTGCCGACAACCAACCCTCATCCAGTAGCAGACGAAGTCAAAACTCCACCTGGCTAGCTGGAAACTCCGCCCGAATCTGTCACAGACTGACTAACTGCAACCCAGGGGTGCTATGGATGTCAATGAGTTGTTAACCCGATATAGCGCTGGCGAAGTTGATTTCCAGGGGGAAAGCCTGAGTGGCATCAACTTAAGTGGAGCCGATTTAATTGGGGCTGATCTGACTGAGAGTGATCTGCATCATGCGAGCTTGATCTTTGCCTACTTGAACCGGGCAAACCTGAGCCGAACTAATTTAATGGGCGCTAAATTGAGTGGCGCGAATCTCAGCCAAGCAGAATTAATCAATGCCAATCTTCAGGATGCCGATTTACATGGCGCTATCCTGTATGGAGCCGACCTGCGGGGGGCAAATATTACCCTGGCAAACCTCCTGGATGCCAATTTAATTAGTGCTGACCTGCGTAATGTGAATCTGGCGGGTGCTAATCTGCGCGGAGCCTGCCTGCGCGGAGCCAATTTACGGTACGAGAAACGGTGCTATGACGGGGCAAATTTGCGGGGAGCCGATTTACAGAATGCCGATTTACGGGGCGCGAATTTGAATGGAGCCGATCTGAGTCGAGCCAACCTGCGTAAGGCAAACTTGAGTGAAGCCAGTTTGCGGGAGGCGAACCTGACGGGGGCAAATCTGAACGGGGCAGATTTACGCGGAACTTTCCTCACTGATGCGATTTTGGTGGAAGCGAATCTCAGTCAGGCGAACATTACCAACGGCAAGCTAGAGCGGGCGAATTTGACCGAAGCTAACTTGATGGGTGCTCAAATGAATTGGGCGTTATTAGCCGCTGCCGTGTTAGCAAAAGCCAAGTTGAATAAAGTCACGTTGAGATCTGCCCGACTGAACCGAGCCGATTTGAGTCGGGCAGATCTACGGGAGGCTGACCTGACTGAGGCAAGTTTAATTGATGCCTACCTGGGGCGAGCGGAACTCCGAGGCGCGAATTTAACCGATGCTAATTTAGCAAAGGCGGAACTCAGTAGTGCCAATTTAGCCGGAGCCGAACTGCGGGGCGCGACGATGCCGGATGGTTCGATTCATGAGTGAACTACGCCAGTCATCTACTCGCCAGTGATGGAGAGCCCTTCCACCCAGATGCGCGGACAAATTCCGGCGGGGGTCAGTTCGGCATGATCCTCAATATAAAGAATGGATTGCAGCACTTGTAGAAAGTCACCGGCGACGGTAGCCGATTCAATACTGGTGCGTTGACCATTCTGGATCAGCCAACCATCAAACGGGAGTGAGAAAGACCCCTGAAGTGCCTGCACTCCGGCATGGAGGGCATGGAGGTCATCGATCAACACCACATTATCAGCCGTCTCTAGACTGTAGGTTTGGGCTGGAGCCGCTTCAGAAACCACATGGTAAAAATGGGGGCTGACCGTCACCTTCGCGCCAATGTTGGCATGTCCAGTTGGTTGTGTGTTAAAGCGTTTGGCAGTCCCAGCACTATGTAAAAATCCGCTTAATACGCCATTGGTCACTAACGGAGTGCGGCGAGTGGGCGTGCCTTCACCATCAAAGGTGGTAATTGCGACATTATCGGGATGCAGCGCATCATCATAGACCGATAACAGGGGCGAGGCGATCGTTGTACCGAGAGACTCCGGCGTAGAGAGGCTTTGTTTATCGAGAATGTTTTGGGCGTTAAACAGGTTAGAAAACGCATCCAACAAACTCAGGAAGGCTTCGGGGGAAAAGACGACGGTGTATTTACCACTGGCAATCTTTTCATAATTGAGATGGCTAATGGTTTTGTCCAGAGTTTCGTTCAAACACCCCTCAATGTCGAGTGTGGGAACTCCCCGACTGAGGCGGAAGGCTCCCGCACTGCGCGGCTTTTTCCCCTCTTGCTCGGTTTTGCTATAGAGGTAGATCGAGGCGGTCGAGTAGGCTTCTGTCCGCAGGGAACCGGCACTATTGAGATAAAACCGATCGACTTCCCGTTGTGCCAGCCCGTTATAGGGAACCGAGACGATCGCCAGATGCCCGTTGACTAATCGCTGCTCGACATCAATTAAATGATCAAGTAATTCAGGAACCCCCACAGGGGCAACTTTATCATTTAATTCTTTGGCTAATGGCTCGGTGGCCAACGGACTGAAATCCGGCACATTCTCCTTCACCCCAAAGAAACTGGCTTCGTAGGCCGTTTTCAACGCCAACTCCAGTCCAGTTGGATCAACATCCGTAGTGGAAGTAATGCCCATGGTGCCAGCTTCATTCCAGACTCTAACCGTGACACTGGAACGATTTGAGGCTTTCACCTGATCGGGTTTACCTTGATCGACTTTGGCACTGGTTTCGTCGATCGTGGAACCAAAAATGTCGAACTTAGCAATTCCCAGTTTCTTGGCTTCTTCCTGGGCGTGGCTGGCAATCTCTTGAATCTTGGTCGTCATAGTGGCTAATACTTTGTAGCTAAAAGTCCAGAAGGTCTAGTCTCTAAAAGTCCTCACATTTGGGAACTTTGAAGCCTATCAATTTTCCCTGAAGGCTACCGTGTATACAAAAGTCAAGTCGGACTCCGTTTAAGTTCTCTGCGCCCCCTTTTCTGGTATGCCCGCAGGGCTTTAAGCCCCCAATACTGGGGGACTTTGAACGACTGATTCCCCCCAGCATTGGGGGGCTAGGGGGCAAAATGCAGAGTCCTGACAAAATCCAAGAAATGCGTGTACACAGTAATCCGAAAGGGAAAGGGAACGAGATTCTATATAGAATCTATGGTTTGAAGTTAGCGTCCGCCCACGGTAATCGAGTCCACCTTAATGTGGGGTTGTCCCACGGTGACGTAGACACTGCCACTGACGGAACCGCAGAAGCCTGCTGCCAGATCCAGATCATTGGAACACATGGAGATTTTATTCATGATCTCCTTTGCTTCCCCGATTAAGGTGGCACCTTTGAGGGGTTTGGTCAGCTTACCGTTCTCAATCAAATAGGCTTCATCCACAGAGAAGTTAAACTGTCCGGTGGCTCCGACACTACCGCCGCCCATCTTTTTGCAGTAGATCCCTTTGTCGATCGAGGCAAACAGATCATCAACCGCGTAATCTCCGGGGGCAATATAGGTGTTACGCATCCGGGAGGCGGCGGCAAAGGTGTAATTTTGGCGACGACCACTACCGGTACGGGGATGTCCGGTTCGCAAATATCCAGCGCGATCGGAAATGAAGTTTTTCAAGATCCCTTTTTCAATCAACAACGTGCGTTGAGCAGGCATCCCTTCATCGTCCATGTCGATCGTGCCAAAAGCATCATCAGTCAGTCCTTCATCCCAGGCGGTTAAACTTTCGTGGGCAATCTTCTCACCTTTCTTGTCATGGAACGGAGTCGTGCGTTTTTCCACCTGGGTCGTTTCCAGCAAGTGCCCACAGGCTTCATGGAAGATCACGCCACCGAATTTATTCGCCATGACGATCGGGTAAGTGCCCGACTCAACGTAATCGGCATACAGCATTCTACCCGCCGACTCTGCCACACTTGCCGCGACTGTTTCATAGTTCCAATGGTGTAAGAACTTAGGATCGCCAGTGTTGCCTGCCCGTTCACTGATCGACGTGCGATGGGCACCATCCGCACACAGCAAACTGTAGCCCACCGATTGGGTCAGGCGAATATCTCTGGCGAACGTGCCATCACTGGAGGCAACTAACACTTCCTGCCAATCTCGAAAATACACGGCGCGGCGGGACTGGACATGGGTGGCTTTTTTCGACAGGCAATCGTTAGCGGCTAAGAGAATATCGCCTGTTTCCCGCATGGAACTGCATTGGGTTAGCCAACTATCCTTACCCCGGAGGTTGCCATAATCCCGTAGGGGTTCCAAGTTGATCTCTGGAACAAATGATCCTGGTGCTGGCAGTTGCAAGCCCAGAATAGATAAACCTTTTTCTAAAGCCGTTTTGAGTCCAGTAAACGACAGGTCATTGGTGCTGACGTAGCAATCGGCAGTGCCTCGGAATACCCGAACTCCTGCCCCTGTAGACAACCGTGGCGAAATGCTGGTGATGGCATCATCCTCTGCCAGACTACTGATGTAATTCACCCGCTCTAAGAAAAATTCAACAAAATCGGCTCCGGCTGCCCGCCCTAATCCCAGCAAAGTCGCTAGGGGAGATGCCCAGGTCGCATCGAAGCGATCGGGCGTAAATGTATAGTCCAGATGGGGCAGTTCTTTGGAGCGAAGGAGAGGAGTCGCAATCATAAATCAGCCTCGTTGTCTGCGATCGGCAATCACGCGGGTACTCTTTTCCCACTATAAAGGGCATTTGGGGAACATGGCAGAGACAATTGCCAAGCCGAGCTTTATCAGACTTTTAGATTTCAAAATTAAGCTGGAGATAAAGAATATTCTTGTAGTTGAAAGAGTGTAACTACCAATGAAATTGCCCCAGATCCGACTGAAAAAGTGGATACGGTATGGTTTACTGAGTACCCTAATCGCCGTGGTGATTGCTTGCCAACTCCAACCAACCAAGCCGCTAGCGTCCAACTCAGTTGCCGATTCGGGGTCAGAGGCAATTTCCGCACCCAAGGAGAGTGTCTCCCCAACGGAGACAACGTTACCGACTCAGCCTGTTAGTACGGCGGTCGATCGCCTGGTGGATATTCACTCGATTAATCCTAAAATTCGGCTTGATATTCGTTACGCGACACCCAATAACTTTACTCGCCGTCCCCTGTATTCGCAGGCGCGGTGCTTATTGCGAGCGGCGATCGCCGCAGATTTAGCTCAAGTCCAGGTGGATCTGGAGTCCCAGGGATTGGGGTTAAAGGTCTATGACTGCTATCGTCCTCTGGCGGTGCAACGCAAGATGTGGCAGATTATGCCAGATAGTCGCTATGTCGCTAATCCTGCTGTTGGTTCTCGCCATAATCGGGGGTCTGCCGTGGATGTCACCCTGGTCGATCGCGAAGGGCAAGAGCTAGAGATGCCAACCGATTTTGATGATTTTAGCGATCGGGCGCATTTGGACTATGCGGGGGGCAGCGCCCAATCCCGCCGCAACCGTCAAATTCTCCACCAGACGATGACTCAACATGGGTTTATTGCCCTCCCTACGGAATGGTGGCACTTTGATGGGCAGAATTGGCAACAATACCAGGTGATGGATGTCCCGTTAGAAAACGTGAAAGTCTAATCAATTTATCCCGGTGACGGGGCGAGAGTTATGAACTTTGGTCGGTAACTCGGAGCATTTGGGGAAATTAGGGCTACAGTAGTGCAGACATTCACCTCATCGATCGTCCGAGCATGGCAAACCGCTCCCGTCATGTCGCTACTAAAGTTGTCCCGCGATCGGCTAAACAATCTCCTCCCGCCACCATCCGACCCTCTGCCCCTCGAACGCCTGCCAAGCCTAAACCTGCGAAAAGGTGGCAGTGGGGCTGGTTTTGGTCATTGCTATTGTTACTAGCGGCTGGAGGGTGCATTTTCGGAAGTGTCCGGCTCAGTATTCAGTTAATTGTGAATCCCCAGCAACTACTCTGGATCAATCAGTGGATACCGGGTTGGATTCCGGCGGAAGTGAGTGGAGCAAAACCACCTAAGACCTTAGCGGAACTGAGGGCTGAGGTGAAGCGGCAGGAACAAATCCTGGGTGAACCCTTACCATTAGGGAAAAATCAGAGTGCTTGGGATGGTAGCCCCGTTACGGATGTGTTGATTCCCGTGTTAGCCAAACGCCCGAATTGTTCTAACCATTGTGAGCAAATTGTTGAACTCCGACTGTATCAGGCAAGCTCGATCGCCCCATCTCTTCAAGGACAACCGGAACAACGCTATCAATTGATCAACCAACTCCCGATCGCTGGTTTAGAAGAATCCTTTGTGATTGCGCCGTTAGTCAATGCTAGATCGGTGGATCAGGGTTCCAGTACGGTGCTACCTCTAACAAAATGGCAACGGTTTGAGGGGAAGGTGCCCCAACCTGGAGTCTGGTTGTTATTGAGTGGGCAGTGGGATCAGGGAGATGCCACGATCGCCTACGGACAGGTAATTTACTACAATCCCGAGCAGTTACATCTTAGTGCCAAGTTACCGTGGACCAGTCCCGCCGGACATTTACCGGAGTGGCGAGAAATTACTGGCGAGGGTACGGCTGAGTTGGTTGTGGATCAAACGATCGGGATGGAGCCACAGTTTGAGATTTATCAGGTCAAACCGCTCAACTTCCGACCCAGTCCCCTGCAACTGGAGCCGATTTCCCTGGCGGAATTTTTCCTCAGTGATGCCACATACCAAACGGCATTGACTTTAGCACGTGGGGGGTTATGGTCGGAAAGCTGGCAGTGGTTCCAGACGTTGACGCAGGCAGGTAAACCTAAGCAATGGTCTGCCCAGGCTCAAGCCCAAATGGATTTGGTGCGTTGGCACAGTCAAGCGACCGAAACCCAGGCAAACCAATCCTGGGCAAGTCCCAGTCAGCAAGTATTAGCGGATTTAATCGATGGACGTTGGGCGAATGCCTTGCAGGTGTTTGAATCCTCGCCAGAAACCAGCCTGGAAACCCGAACGTTGCTGAAAGCGGATGTGGGGCGGCTAGAAAAACGCGTGAAAGCCGCATTACGGGTGAATCCCAGTCAGCTAGAAGCGAAAACCTGGGGGGCTCTCTGGGTCGCTGCTCGGATCGATCGCACTCGGGCGATCGCCTGGTTAAAGCAACAACCCAAGACAAAACCCGGTGACATCACCAAAATTACCAAGCTGCTGCAACGGCTGGAGTCATCTCCGCTTGATCTGCCCTAAGCCTAAAATCAAGGAGTTGGAAAACGCCGCTCTTCCCTGTACCCTATTCCCTGTACCCTAGCCCTGGCTGCTGATGGCATTACAAGACTTTCAAATTTGTGATGAGGATTTAACGGATGCCCAACTGACAGAGTATTTACAAACGGATGCTCTGGCGGTTGATACCGAAACTATGGGCTTACTGCCGCAGCGCGATCGCCTCTGTCTAGTGCAACTTTGCGACCGAGGGGGGCATGTCACAGTGATACGAATCGCCCGGGGGCAGCGATCGGCTCCTAACTTAAGGCACTTATTAGAATCGTCTACCGTCCTGAAACTGTTCCACTATGCCCGCTTTGATATTGGGGCATTACGCTATCACCTGGGAATTCAGGTATCGCCTGTGTTCTGTACCAAGATTGCCAGTAAGCTAGCTCGCACCTATTCGCCTAAGCATGGGTTGAAAGATGTGGTGCTCGAACTAACTGGGATTGAGTTAGACAAAAGTGCCCAAAGTTCCGATTGGGGCAATGCGGGGAATCTGTCTGACGAGCAACTGCGTTATGCCTCAAATGATGTTCGCTACTTAATTGCAGTGTCCGAGAAATTGACAGAGATGTTACGGCGCGAAGACCGCTGGGAATTAGCGCAGCAGTGTTTTCAATGCCTCCCAACGATCGTCTCGCTGGATCTTCTACAGTATTCAGGTATATTTGAGCATTAATTTATCCGGTTAATGTCACTCGGCTCTGCTCGAAGCCAATCAGCCAAACCGTTGATTCTCCTGCCCAATAATAACGAGTGTTTGCGATCGCCCATCCATGAAAGTCAGTCCCATTGCCTCCCTGGTGCCAGTGCCCACTGGAGCCCTGCAAGTCCCGAATTTAGCCGCGATCGCGCCTCCCACCCAGCCGCCTTCGGTTGAGCCAACTCGAACCATTTATTTCTCGTTAATTATCCCCACCTATAACGAGAGTCGGAATTTAGCGGCATTAATCCAACAGGTGAGCTATTTGCTGGATGAAGTCCTTCCGAACGATTACGAATTGATCGTGGTGGATGATAATAGTCCCGATCACACCTGGGAACTGGCACAGGAGTTACAACACTGTTATCCACAACTACAAGTGATGCGGCGGCAGACGGAACAGGGCTTATCGACGGCGGTAATTCGGGGCTGGCAGGTGGCGCAGGGGCAAGTGTTGGGCGTAATTGATGGTGACTTACAACATCCCCCCGAAACCCTGCTGCATTTGTTGACGGCGATGCGGCAAGGGGCGGATTTGGCGGTCGCCAGTCGGCATGTCGAGGGCGGTGGTGTGAGCAATTGGGGCTTGCTCCGGCGATTTTTATCCCGAGGAGCACAATTGCTAGGACTGCTGATTCTCCCGCAGGTGGTGGGTCGGGTGTCTGATCCCATGAGTGGTTACTTTATGGTACGTCGTCGGGCGATCGCGGGACACCTGCTGAATCCGATGGGGTACAAAATCCTGATTGAAGTCTTGGGACGGGGCGAGATCCAACAGGTTGCGGAAGTGGGCTATGTGTTTCAGGAACGCCAGGAAGGGCAAAGCAAAGTCACCTGGCGACAGTATGTCGAGTACATTCTGCATTTACTCAAGTTGCGATCGCGGGGACGAATCACCCGACTGCGCCAACGCTTCCAGTTTCCGCTGGGACGCTTTCTGCGGTTTGGGGTGGTGGGGCTGAGTGGGGTATTGGTCGATATGGTGATGTTGTATTTGCTCAGTGATCCGAGTACGCTGGCATGGGGCTTAACTCGCAGTAAGCTGATTGCCGCCGAGGTTGCCATTATCAACAACTTTATCTGGAACGATCGCTGGACGTTTGGGGATATTTCCCGGCAACAACAAAACTGGCGCTGTCGGCTGAAGCGGTTGCTCAAATTCAACCTGATTTGTTTAGCCGGATTGGGCTTAAATGTCCTGCTGTTAAATTTGTTCTTTAACGGATTTGGCATCAATCGTTACATGGCAAATTTGCTGGCGATCGCGATCGTCACCCTTTGGAACTTTTGGGTTAATTTAAAGTTGAGTTGGCGTGTAACCCAGGTCAAATAAATCGCCTAACCTTCCAGAGTTCTGTGCTGCCTGGAATTTAAACCCCATGTTATGCTGGGTGAGCAGGAATTATTTTCGGGTGGTAATTCGTTTCTCTCGTGAGCGGTGCTCCGAATTTAAGCCTCACATTTTTTGAGTTTGGAGACGCTCTATGTCAATTTATGTTGGTAACTTGTCCTATCAAGTCACTCAGGATGACTTGGTAGAAGTTTTTAGTGAATACGGTACAGTAAACCGAGTACAGCTACCAACGGATCGAGAAACAGGGCGGATGCGTGGCTTTGCCTTTGTGGAAATGAAATCAGATGAAGAAGAAGCCGCTGCGATCGAAGCCCTGGATGGAGCGGAATGGTTAGGACGGGATCTGAAAGTCAGTAAGGCGAAACCCCGGGAGGACAGAAGTTCTGCGGGAGGTGGTTGGAGTGGTGGTGGGAACCGTCGCAACGATCGTCGGTTCTAACGGATAATTTAATCTCGGCATTGGTATCAACACTTCAACTCGAAAATTCTTCATCCATAGTTCAGCCATCGCTCAATTTTGGTTGAAGGTCGAATTTTATTTGGAATCACAACTGTCACACTACGCGAGGAGTATATGAGATGACGCAGGTCGTTCTAGGCGAAAACGAAGGGATCGAATCGGCATTACGGCGGTTTAGACGGCAGGTTTCTAGAGCCGGTATTCTGCAAGATTTGCGTAAAAACCGTCATTTTGAAACCCCGTTGGAGAAAGAGAAGCGTAAAGCGATCGCCCGGAGTCGCTACCGTAGACGCAGCTACAACCACTAATCCAGGTTGGATGATTCCGTCTCCTTCCGCGCGATCGAGGTATTGCGCTCCCAGAATACGCCTTCGGCATACCCTTGGATCGTCGTGTCTTGTTCTACAAGTTCCAGGCGCTTTTCGGCAAGTAGGCAATAGTCTTCCTGCTGTTCAATGCCCAGATAGCGCCGACCCAGCTTTTTAGCCACGACCGAGGTTGTGCCACTACCTAAAAACGGATCAAAGACGAGATCCTCTGGATTACTACTGGCAAGGATGATCCGAGCCAGTAGTTTTTCACTTTTTTGGGTGGGATGATCGGTGTTCTCGGGCATTGACCAGAACGGAACCGTGATATCCGTCCACAAATTGGACGGATGGGTATCCCGGAAATTGCCTCCTGCCGTCGATCGCCAGTCTTTCGGACTGCCATCGGCTTGACGATAGGGAGCCAGTACCTTGCGGCGCAATTTCACCGCCTCCACATTAAAGGTGTAGCGATCGGACAGGGTACAAAACCAAATATCTTCACTGGCATTCTTCCAGTTAGACTTAGCCCCTCGCCCCTTTTCTCGCTCCCAGGTAATCCGATTGCGTACCGTGAAATGGGTAGCCGCGACGGCAAAGATGGAGATTGACGAAAACCAGTCTCCGCACAAGTAAATCGATGCAGTGGGTTTCAGTAAGGGGCGGAGTTTAGTGATCACATCATCCAGCCACACTGTATAGGCTTCGATCGTTTGACGCGAAAACCGTTGACCATGAAAGGTTTTGGTCAGGTTATAGGGCGGATCGAGAAACAATAAATCAATCCCTTGCGGCGGCAAGTAATCCGCCCATTGCAAACAGTCGCCACAAATCGTGCCCTGCGGCATAGTCGTGGATCTTGAATGGGGAAATTCTCGGATTAGACGCGATCTCAGCCGCTCCCGATCGCTGCAACTTAAGGTGAGGGTGCGGTTGAGCGGAGCCCGTTGAGGGGATGGGGCAGATGGGGAGATGGGACAGGTGAGGCGGTTGTCCGACTGCTCGGGTACTCCGTTCTCAACATCCTCGGTCACAATAGCACACTCCTAAAATTATCTCGGAATTGGTTGGTGTAGCCCTTGGAGAGCTTGGGTAATTGCAGTATCTTCAACCACATAGGCGGCAAATTCACCATTGGGTTTGCTGGTGACGAAGGGAAACGGATTTTGAGGGTTCGTGCCCAGAAACACATCAATATGATTGCCGACGATCGCGCTACCCGTATCCGCCGCATAAAAATAGCCATCATGGATCACCTGCTGACCGGATGGTAAGGTGATCACCTGTCCGTTTGCCTGAGGGATATAGACGACCGAACCGAATGGAATCAGGGTTGGATCGACCGCGATCGTGCGGTATGGCACTAACTCAACCCCCTTGGCTCCGCGACCATACTTGCTGGCGATCGGGGTAAAGCGCACCCGGCTGACTTTATCGGCTACCGTTGCCGACAGACTGGAGAAAAAGGGCGAACAATCGGTCTGGGGGATATCCCCACGTCCGGCAAAATTATAGGTGGTTGTGCGTTCCTGAACATCGGTGACTTGTACGGTTCCCTGAAGGGCGGCATAACACCAATCGCGAACGGATAAAGGTGGACTTAACGGAGTGCCTGCGGGATCTAGTAAGGGTAAGCCATTTGCCGTTGGTCGAGCCTGATAAACATAGTAATACGTTGCCCAGAGCGTTAGGGGGCGGGCATGTAATTGCTGGATGGGAGAACGAATCGGTAGCCAGCGATCGGCGGGGGGCAAGAAGGGTCTACTGGGTTGGTAACTGGGGGTTCTGGAGATGGGTGTTGTATAGAAAATTGCTTGACTGAAGAGAATGCGGTGGGGCTGAGGGGACAACTGGGGTAGGGCGTGAGCTGGCAGAATGTGGATTGTACTACCGATTAATGACGGGATTAGTGCCAGTCTGGAGTGAACAGAAAAGGACATGAAGACATTCCAGCGTGATCCCCATCCAGTCTACAGGGGGTCAATTAAAGTGGCACAGTTAATCCGCTCTCCGCAATTTTTGCCTCGGTTCTTGTCTCTTAACAGAAGGGCTGTATAATTGGCACGGCTTTTTCAAAGAACTTAATTTGATCTCAGGTCAATTCATCCGCTGTTCGCCAAGTTCTCCAGCTATTCAGTCACCCATAGTCAGTCCATGATGGTTCCCAAACAAGATGCTTCGGTTGTCGCTCTAGCGCTGATAGTTGTCCTGGCTACCCCAACTAAGTTACCGGCTGCTGCCCTGGGGAAATCTCCAGTAGTGGCACAGGTTCCCACTTCTACTGTTTCACCAACCGGGACAGCCGCACCAGACGCAACGGCTCCTACAACGGCTGCACCTCAGACAACCCCTGCACCTGTGCAATCGGCGACCTCTGGTAATCCGCCCTGGTGGGTGTGGTTAGTTCCGATTCTGATGATTGCTGGCTTGACCTGGTGGGAACGTCGGCGTTCTCGTCGGGTGGCTACTCCGCCAGTGAGCGATCGTGCTGCAACTGCCCCTACACCAGAGCCGATCGCACCATCTCCCCTTGTACCTCCCACGCCAGCGCCCGAAGTACCACCTGTGGCAACGGAAGTATTGCCTGCCACCCCGGTTCCGCCAGTGGGTACGGCTGATGTTCCTCCGATCGCTCCTACTGCCGAGTCGGCTGCAATTAGCGAACCAGTTCCGCCCAGCAGTTCCGAGGACATCATTTCGCCTGACACTATTGTTCCGGCAGATCAGCCAGGGGTGGAGCCCCCGATCGTCATTATTGACAATCGGCAGACTGTTGATACGCCGCCAGAAGAGGCACTACCTGAGCCACCGAATGCTGCGATCGCGGAAATGCCTGAACCGCCAGCAATGGCTGAGCCACCTGTGGTAGAGCCTGCCATCGAAGTGGTTGAACCGGAGCCGGAGCCTCCCAGTGTAGAGTTTTCTGTGGCATTGGCAGGAGCGGAATTGTTGGCGAGTCCCTCGGCGGAAGATCCGGTCGTTGTGACCGAACTGGATGCTCTAGCAGACTCGGATACTGTAGCCGCAGAAATTTCTCCAGAGACGATCGTGCCTGCTGATCAGCTACCGTTGGAGTCTGGTTTACCGGGAACGGCATGGGCGGCTGGTGTGGAGGCGCTTGCCTGGACGGAGCAATCTGATGGAGATGTTACTCCGGAGCCGACTGATCCGGATTTAGCGCAGTCCACTGTAGAAGCCACTAAGTTTGATGTGGGACAACCGGATCTGAGCCAAGAAGCCTTAGCGGCAGTGGATGAAGGTCTGTCGGAGTTACCGGGTGGCTATGATCAAAGCCAAATTATTCTGATGCCGCGTGATCCGCAGTGGGCTTACGCCTATTGGGACACCCCAGACAGCCATAAGCAAGCGCTGCGGCAACAAGGTGGGCAACGATTAGCGCTGCGGTTATACGATGTGACGGGCATTGATTTAAGTGAGCAGAATCCCCATAATCTCCAACAATATGAGTGTGACGAACTAACCCGCGATTGGCATTTACCGATTCCTGTCAGCGATCGCGATTATATTGCTGAGATTGGCTATCTGACGGAGGATGGTCGCTGGTTACTGCTGGCGCGATCGGCTCCTGCCCACATGCCACCGCTGTACCCAACGAACTGGTCAGATGAGCAATTGCTCACGCTCTCCTGGGATGATGATTTGCGGGGTCGGGTGTTTTTGGATCTGGTGCCGCCCGATGCCCCGACCCGGAATCCTGACCTGTATGAAAAACTGTTTAATTTATCGCAGGTGGCAGCGGCTCAACGGCTGGCAGGTTCCCTGTATGGCTCTATGCAACAGGGGGTCAGTTCGTTCAGTATGTACCCTTCCGGTGCTGGCATGATGTCTGGGGTCGGGATGATGTCGGGTGTGGGAATGGTGTCTGGAGTCGGTTCATCCGGACTGACGACCTCTGGGATGGGAATGTCAGGGGTGGGGATGTATAGTACGTCCGGTTTGGGTCTATCTGGACTGACGACCTCTGGGATGGGGATGTCAGGGATCGGTATGTCGATGTCGGGCATTGGCATGTCCGGGTTTGGCTTAGGCTTTTCGGCTTCTGCTCCCCCTATCCGATCGCGCAAGTTCTGGTTAATTGCTGATGCAGAATTGATTGTCTATGGGGCAACTGAACCGGATGCGACATTAATGATTGGTGGTCGTCCGATCTCTCTCAATCCTGATGGCACATTCCGGCTACAAATGTCCTTCCAGGATGGCAAGTTAGATTTCCCAATTTTGGCGATCGCGGCAGATGGCGAACAAACGCGATCGATCCACATGGAATTTAACCGGAACACTCCCCATCGACATACCAACACCAAAGATGATGCCTTTGAGGAATGGTTTTAGTTATAACGAGCATGGAGGGATTCGAACCCCCGACCCTCAGGACCGGAACCTGATGCTCTATCCACTGAGCTACATGCCCTCGTACCGTGTCAGTATAACATCTTCACGGTGACAACGGATAATTTCGGTAAATTGTTCTACGAATTATTCCTCGTCATCTTCGCGAGTTCCCCGTTTGAAGAACTTACAAATGCCGCGTTTCGAGGATTTGATAAAGTCGCACAGTTCGCGCACCGCTTCAGAATCAAAGTCGCGTTCTAAGCGATCGACCGCTTGCGACACATTCAAGCCCGATTGATACAGCACTCGGAAGGCTTGCTTCAGTTGACGGCGATCGTCCGCACTAAATCCGGCTCGTCGCAGCCCGACAATATTCAAGCCCATGATCGTATTCGGACTGACACTGCGAGTCATACAAAACGGGGGCACATCTTTTTGGATTGCCGATCCGCCTGTCATCATCACTAACCGACCGACCCGAGTAAATTGGTGGATTAAGCAATTGCCACTAATAAACGCACGATCGCCGACTTCCGCATATCCCGCCACCAATGCCCCATTCGAGAGAATTACCTGATTACCTAAGCGGGCATTATGGGCAACGTGACTAAATGCCATCAGCAAACAGCCATCGCCAACAATCGTCATACTGTCTGCCTTCGTGCCCCGATGGACGGTCACGCCTTCCCGGATCACACATTGATGCCCAATCTGGACATAACTGGTTGCTTCCTGAAAAGCGAGATCCTGCGGCAAATCACCCAAGATTGCGCCAGAGTGAATGTGACAGTCATTCCCAACTGTGGTGTAGGGCAGGATCGTGACATGGTGATCGATCGTTGTATTGTCGCCAATCTTGACATCGCGATCGATGTAGGAAAACGCCCCAATTGTTACTCCGGTTCCCAATTCGGCTCTGGGATCAACCACGGCGGTGGGATGAATGTCCACGAAACTTCTGTCCTTCGTCATACCTATAGGGTATAGGGTACAGGTTGGTGGCAATTATTGAGTAGGTGGATCGAAGTCCAGGGCGATATTGTCGGGCGATGAGGCTGTGACATCCGGGGATTGAGCGATTGTCTCGGCAGGGGAAGGAGGGCTATTGATAGGTGCGATCGGGGCGTTGGCACTCGCAGGTGGTTCTGATGACAGTGAACTGGATGGGCTTGGATTCGGCGCAGTTGCTACGGGCGGCGGAGATTTCGACTCGGAGGGCTTGATGGTTACATAGGCTTCCACCGCTTGAATTTGACTACCGGGATTGACGGCGACCCAATCATTGGCGGTTTTGCGTAACAGTTCAAAATGCAAATGCGGCCCTGTGACACCGCCCGTACTGCCAACTAAGCCGATCACCTGACGGGCTTTCACCGGATCATTTTCCTTCACCAGCACTTCTGATAAGTGAGCATAGAGCGTCTGATACTTGCCATCGGCATATTCCAAAATCACCGTATTGCCGTAGCCACTCAGCCATCCCGCTTGCTTCACCCAACCAGAGTGCGCGGCTAGGGCTGGCATACCTTCCGGTGCCCCTAAATCAATTCCCGAATGCAGCCGTCGATCGCCATAAATTGGATGGGTGCGCCAGCCAAAGTTACTGGTGACAGGCACGACCTCTGGCAAGGGGTAATAGAAATCAATGTCCTTGGGATCGGGGACATAGCGGGAATCGGCTGGCGCTAAGCTCCATGCCCACTGTTCAAGTGTGCTTCTGGCTCCCCAGGCGGCTCCAGCGCAAACCAAACAGATCAGGCTGATACCTACAACCAATAGCCATTGATTCATGGGGATACCAATTGCCAAGCACTACAATCCCCCTGACATAAGAGCACCCCCCTAAAGGTAGGGGGGCGAGGGGGGGGAGATCTCGAGGGGAAAACCTGAGATTACTTTTATGATAGTACAAAGGTTCTAGTTTGACTAGATCCCTCAGGGATAAAATGCCATTTTCGGGAGTCCCAGGGTTTCATCCCAACCCATCATCAGGTTGAGGCACTGGATTGCCTGACCCGCTTGACCTTTCATCAGGTTATCGATCGCGGACATGACAATGACTCGCGCGGTTCGTGGATCAACTTCCAAGCCGATGTAGCAGAGGTTTGTGCCTGTTGCCCATTTGGTTTGGGGATAAGTCCCACTGGGTAACACTCTCACCCAGGGTGAACTGCGATAAAAGGCACTGTAGATAGTCAGCAAATCTTCCCGTACCAGTCCGGGATCCCGCAGGGTAGCGTAGACGGTCGCCAAAATGCCCCGAGGCATGGGAATTAAATGGGGGGTAAATTGGACTAATACCTCATGTCCTGCCAAATCACTACAAATTTGTTCAATCTCTGGAGTGTGACGATGGCGAGCGACGTTATATGCGCCCAACGAGCTATCGGCTTCTGCCAGCAACATGTTAGTTTTGGCTTGCCGTCCTCCCCCCGATGTGCCCGATTTGGCATCAATGATCGCGGTTTCGGGGACAATCAACCCTTGTTTGAGTAAAGGAGACAGTGCCAATAGGCTGGCGGTCGGGTAGCAGCCGGGACAACCGATCAACTGTGCCCCGGCAATGCGATCGCGGTATAGTTCTGGCAACCCATAAATGGCGGTTTCGGCGACGGCTTGATCCGTGCGATCAACCCCATACCAGGAGCTATAAATGCTTAATTCAGAAAATCGATAGTCTGCCGACAGATCCAACACCTTACAGCCTTTTTCCAGCAGGGTTGGTGCCATTTTGCAGGCTAACCCATTCGGTAAGGACAGAAAAACCACCTGGCAGCGATTGGCAATCTGTTCCAGATCGATTGGCTCGATCGGCTGCTGAATCTGATGCCCAAAATGGGGATACAAATCAGAAAAGGACTGCCCCGCACTGCTTTCGCCACCCAAATATGCTAACTCCAGATAGGGGTGATCCATCAGAAGCCGTACCAACTGCACACCGCCGTACCCCGAAGCGCCAACTATACCAACGGGTACGCGTCCCAAATCCCCCATGATGCCTTACCTTCTTCCAGGTTGATTCACACAACTTTGCTGCATTGTAGTACCGGGGCACAAATTTGGGTAGGAGCAATAGGGGTTCTCTCAGGAATCCTTCATCTTTTTCATTCCTGAACTTTTTGTTTCCTCATCTTCCTCGCCTGCCTGATCCCCTGCGTCTCCCCCATCTCTCCCAAAGGGACTAGAATTTAAACGTATGAGTAAGTTTAAAGAAACTTTACGGTGCCACAGCGTTGAACGTTTCTAGTGTCGATACATCTCAATCAGTTCCGTTTCAATTTGATGACATTGAAGCGGCATTAGCCGACTTAAAAGCCGGTCGAGCGATCGTGGTCGTGGATGATGAGAACCGCGAAAATGAAGGCGATTTGATTTGCGCTGCGCAGTTCGCTACTCCGGATCTGATTAACTTCATGGCTGTGTATGCCAGAGGCTTGATTTGTCTAGCCATGACGGGAACTCGGTTAGACGAACTCGATCTACCGTTAATGGTAAGCAAGAACACCGATAGTAACCAGACGGCGTTTACAGTCAGTATTGATGCCTCACCTAGCGCTGGAGTGACGACGGGAATTTCGGCAGACGATCGTGCCAGAACCATCCAAATTGCGATTAATCCCTCCACCCGACCGGATGATTTGCGGCGACCGGGGCATGTGTTTCCGATTCGGGCGCGGGAAGGAGGCGTGTTAAAACGGGCGGGGCACACCGAAGCGGCGGTTGACCTGGCGCGATTAGCGGGGCTGTATCCGGCAGGGGTGATTTGCGAAATTCAGAATGCGGATGGCTCAATGGCACGATTGCCAGAACTGATCGAGTACGCTCGCACCCATCAACTCAGAATTATTAGTATTGCCGATCTGATCAGTTATCGCCTGCAACATGAGCGGTTTGTTTGTCGAGAGACGGTGGCAGATTTACCGTCGCAATTTGGGCAATTCCAGATTTATGGCTACCGCAACTTACTGGATAACTCGGAGCATGTGGCGATCGTTAAAGGCGATCCCGCCACGTTCAAAGACCAGGCGGTGATGGTACGAGTCCACTCGGAATGTTTGACGGGGGATGCGTTGGGTTCCCTGCGGTGTGATTGCCGGATGCAACTGCAAGCTGCCCTGAAAATGATTGAAAATGCGGGGATGGGCGTGGTCGTCTACCTGAAACAGGAAGGGCGCGGCATTGGCTTAGTCAATAAGCTAAAAGCCTACTCCCTGCAAGATATGGGATTGGATACGGTCGAAGCGAATGAACGCTTAGGCTTTCCGGCAGACCTGCGGGACTACGGGGTGGGAGCGCAAATTCTGAATGATTTGGGCGTGAAGCAACTCCGGTTGGTAACAAACAATCCGCGTAAGATCGCCGGACTGAAAGGCTATGGTCTGGAAATGGTCGATCGCGTCCCGTTACTGATTGAAGCGACTTCGTATAATTCTGGCTATTTAGCGGCTAAAGCCGAAAAGTTAGGTCACTGGTTTCTACGCAGCTATTTAGTGACGATCGCCCTGCAATGGGCAGATGAACCGTTATCTGTCTCGGAACGCTACAACCGTCTGGAAACCTTACGGAGTCTGGCAAAAAATCAGGAACTGCTGTTGCAGGAAGAAGTCCGACCAGTTGCCGTAGCTTTGTTTGGTAGTTCTGCCTTAATTGCCCATTTAGGGTTTGAGCAATCGGTGATCAATGATCCGGAGTGGTATCGATTGCCAGAGCATCCCTATGTGCAAGCGATCGCTGATATTCTGGATCAATTAGTCACCTTGCCCCAGATCAGCCAATTGACCTTCATTATTTCGTCTGGCTCTGACCCGTTGACCGGATTGCAGGTACAACTCGATCGACAGCAGTTTTCGCTACACCAGAAACCCTCATCAATCTTTGGCAATTTGGAGACTCAAATTGTCTATAGCTTTACCCACGAGTCCAGTTAAGGCTGAAGTGGCGATCTAGCAGGGATGGTTAGCCAAGCATCGCGATGAACCGGTTCATCGGAGCGAGTCATAGCCTGATGACTGAAGTTTAGACTAATTCAAAAAATACCCCATATTTAGGAGGGGCAAACGGCCGTTCGCCCTTACATATAGCGGAAAATTGCATTTAGTCTAAAGTCGAGTGATGAAGTTTTGCAAATTAATATATGAACGTCTGTTCAGATGTTATAGTGAACATAAGTTGAATTGAGGCTAAAAGCAATGACCGACGTAACTCAAATGAAGTGTGCTTGTGAACCCTGTTTATGCGTTGTGTCGCTCAGCGATGCCGTAATGAAGGATGAGAAGGCGTATTGCAGCGAAGCCTGTGCGAATGGGCATCCCGATGGCAAGGGGTGTGGGCATACGGGCTGTGGTTGCCAGTAATGTAGTTATTGAAGTTTGAGTAGGGGCAAAGTAGGGGGATAAAAGTCTATGCCATTCTTGCAGAGTCTGTGATCTCAAGGCTTTGTCCCTACTCTCGATTGCACCCATCTTCCTCCGATCGCCTCCAAGCCATTTCAGAGAACGCTGTAAATTCGTAATATTTCCTAATAGAAACTATGCCTGTAGGGTTGGGGGGAAATCCGGTGACGATCGCGGATTAGCAGGGAAAATGGTTGGCTCAGTCCTAATTAGACAGATCTGCCCAGGAAAATTGGATCAGGCGGAACTATAAGCTGGATTCTGCTGCCGTTAGCGATCGCCAATCAATATAAATAACAATATAAAATGCTACATTTTTTAAGAAAACCTAGTAATAATTCTTGTAAAGAGATTGAGTAGCCGCGTTTTCTAGAAATTACTATCAAAATAGCAGGATGATATCCGTTTGTTCCCTAACATTACCGTCAAAACCGTCAAACCATTTCTCCCTACAAAGTATCGCGATGATCGCGCTTTCTGACGTAACTGATCGGGTCTGCCTATAGTCGGTTATCGCAGTAATCTGATTCTGGTTTTCGTGACCATCTCCGATGAAAAACTGAGACTGTGAGGTGGGTTTTAGGAACAAGTTATACCTTACCCCCAGGTTTAAGTTGTCCAACCGTTATTGCAATGAGGAGCCTCTTTCGGTGGTTAGAGGGTTGTGAATTCTCGGCATCGGGTTTCTTCGCTACAGGACTAAACTTGTTCCAACTGAATGTGCAAATCAATGAAGTTGAGGTTGATTTGGATTAGCTGATTGGGTGCAGAAATTGGGCTGGATGTTCTGTCGGAAACGTTTAAAACGCTAGTAAAAGTTTCATCATCAATTCTGACTCGGCAAGCTGGGGGGTAATAAAATGTCTAGAACAATTACTAATTTGGCATTACCACTGATCGTTGAGGCGATCGAAACGGCTTTAGAACATCAACACTATCACCCTTACCGTAAGGCATACGCTATTCCGGAAATGCGGCAAAAGTTAATTACTTATGTGCTGAATTCCGCCCCAGTATGTTACGGATTGGTAGAAGAAGATGAGGAGGAGTTTGTTGTGATTGATCGGGCTCTGGTGCCAAAACCAGTGCGGAATCAATTACGAGAAAAGGTAGCGGAAGGCATTCCTAAAGTGATTGAAGATAATGCGGATTGGGTCGGTCATCACATTCCATCGGAAGTTGATTCCGGTCTGTCTCCTTCGGATTGGTTCGGCTAATTTAGTCTAAGTAGGTGGGCGTAATTAAACTGACCATACTGAAACTGCCCTCATCCCTCAACCCCCTTCTCCCAAATTTGGGAGAAGGGGGCTAAGATTGGCTCCCCTCGCCCAGTGTTGGGAGAGAGGTTGGGGGTGAGGGCAAAAGGCTGGCATCTCACAATTAATTTCACCTGGCTACTGAGAAGTGATCTAATTGGGCGATCGTCCATTCCTGGTTGCTAATGGATTATTGATTAAGGTGGTGTCATCGACGATCGCCCCAGTGAAATCAGTGTGATGGATCTGTATGCCTCGCAGATCAGTACCGCGTAGATCTGTATGTAGCATCCTGGCTCCTCGCAGAGTCGCCCCCTGTAATGAGGCTTGGCGGCAATCAGCCAGACTTAAATTTGCCTGTCGTAATATTGCCCAGCGTAGATCGGCGGTAGTCAACACGGCTTCGCTAAGGTCGGCTCCATACAGGTAAGCCCCGTTTAAATGGGCGGCACTCAGGTTCGCTTTGTGAAAAATTGCTCGATATAAATGGGTTTCACTCAGTTCGGCTTGATGCAGATTGGCTCCACTCAAATTGGCGTGTCCCAGATCTGCCTTGAGCAAAATTGCCTCACTCAAATCGGTGCGACACAGATCGGCGTTGGTTAAGTCAGCCGATCGCAAATTGGCGCGACGGAGTTCGGTGCCAATCAGGTTTGCCCCGGTTAAGCTGGCGGCTTGTAGGGTTGCCGATCGCAGGTCTGCCCCAATCAAATTGGTATTGTCTAAATGGGCTTGGGTCAAGTTGGCGGCAACCAGTACCGCATCTACCATGTCTGCCTCGGTCAGAATGGTGTCCGTCAAGATTGCCTGACTGAGATTGGCAATATTTAACGTGGCTGCCCGGAGATTGGCACCTGCCAAATTTGCCCCACTGAGATTAGCGCCTTTAAGGTTGATCCCCTGTAGGTTCACTCCCCGCAGATCTGCTCCGCTTAAGTTTAATTCTGCCTGGGGATGCTGCGATCGCCAAGTTTCCCAGGCTTCAATCCCTTGCTGCAACAGGGCAATCTGTGTAAAGTTCACCATCGCTTATTCTGTGCGTTGCTCGCTCGGATGTTCTCGCCCAGTCAAGTTTTCCATTACCGCTAGAACCGCCGAAGAGGCAGCAATAATGTCGCGTTCTTCACCGCCTAAATACAACCGTCCAAAGGAGCCGACAGCAGAGATATGCAGGATATTAATCAGTGCCGCTTTTTCAGCTTCATTGGCGGCTAATGCCGCATAGGCAGCGGGTTCCACTTCAAATACATACAATGTTTGTCCTGCCATGATCATTTGCCCCCGGCGGGTGCGATTAATTAACTGAGCATGGTGCGGATCGATATTGCGAATAATTTGGCTGGATAAGATCCGTGGTTTGAGACAGTCTTGCCGCCGTACACCCAGTGCTTCTAAAATTGCCCGACCGGATGCCTGCACTTCGCCCTGCCGATTGGAATGAATTTCCAACAGACCATAGAGCCGTTCTACCACCAGCACTCCCGGACGGACAACTGCCGCTTTCAATGCCACATCCGTGATCCGATTGATCTCGATACCGGGAGAAATCTCAATCCACAGGGAGGCATCCCCCGGCAGAGGCAGAAAGCCGATCGACACGGTGCCCATATATGCCGCATGTTGAGATTGCAAGCGATCGATGTAAACGTAGCTGCGAAGATCAATACCCAAGAGTCAGTCCACTAAATTGCTACAAATATCGCAGGTCGCCAACTGGCTAGATTAGTATACGGTTAAGCCAGGAGCGATCGCGACGAATGATTAAGCTCCAGTCTTCACTATACGTTGGGTCGGGACTCCTCGTAGAATGAGGTTGCCTGAGATTGTGCATGGGGATACAGGTATGTTTTCTTCTCCGTCTGGGATTTATCGCAGCAAAGTTTTAAGTTCTATCTTGCGGCAGACCCGCCGTTGGAGCGATCGTGGTAAAGCTGCCCTGCGGCGTGCCCAAATGGCGGCAAGCTGGAGTGCCCAAATTGTGCTGTATCCCATCTATGCGCTATTCCAAACCAGTCGGGTGCTGGGTGCCCAGGTGTATCAAACAGTGCAGTTAGGAATTCCATGTCTGCGATCGACGACTGCCTCTACAGTTACCGATGCCCCCTCAGACTCGTCATCGCCCCCGCTCACTGTTGATACCCCGATCGCTACTATTCTCCAAACCATCCAAGCGTTTACCCTGCCAATGGGGGTGCCGGTACTGCTAGAAACATCAGAGGCGATCGTGCCGCTGGGGACAACCGCAACGGCTCTGCCTGGGGCAATGCCGACGTTGGCATCGGGTGCTATGGGAATTGCGATTCCGGGTGCGCCAGTGTTCATCCAGGGGATTGCGACCCTACTGGACACTAGAACCGTCGTGCTGGTCACGAATCAAAATCATGTTCTGAATATTCTGACTCCAGAGCAGCAAGCCCAATTGCAATCTCGCATTACCTGGGAAGTCGCGACCTATGGACGGTCTGTTAACCTGCGCAAAACTCTGGCAAATCTATCGTTACCGCTAATGGGCTGGGGACGATCGCAACTAAATCCGGCTGATCCGGCTCAGGTCGTTAACCCAAGGACTCACATCGTTGCCTCGGTTGGTCATCGTGTCTTGCAGAGGGCTCAACGGCTCGGGAGTGAAGTTTATCAGATTGTGCGATCGGGGCTATTTGGGCGATCGCTGCTGGGGCGTGAATCCCCGGCTTTGCCCGGTACATCCTGGTTCACGGCCACCGTGGATACACCGTTAGAGCAAGCGTTGCAAACTGTTCAACGGTTTCCCCTGCCCATGCATCTGCTTGCCGCTGTGCTAGAGCCAACCTCCACGTCTCTTGTACCTGTAAGGATGCAGCCTGACCAGCTAAATTCCCCTGAGTTGGTTTCCTCTCAGATTGCCGCAATCCCGCCCATTTTGACGATCCCGCCGGATCTGGCAGCGTTACCTGCCCTGTATGTGCGGGGCGTTGCCTCATTGCTGGATACCCAGGCGATCGTGCTGGTGACCAACCAAAATCAACTCTTAAATCTCTTATCTCCAGAGCAACAGACACAGGTTCGGCAGCAGATTAGTTGGGCGGTTGCCCACTTTTATCGCTATCAGCAGATTCGCCAAGCGGTTCGCCGCTCGTTTTCCCAACTTCGTCCCCCAGAACAACAGGTGTTGTTACCAATTCGGGGCTTCTATCAACTGATGGCATGGGTACAGTCTGGCTCGGTGGCGATCGCTACTAACCTATTTCAGGAGGCGACGTTAGCGGCTCGTCGAGCCTGGTTTGCTGAACGCTCTTTGTTAGATCTGCCGATTCCCGATTGGTCCTATCCTCACCCGATCGCTCCAGCGCGTCCAGCGTTACCATCAACTGCTCCAACAGCCCCCCGGCGACTGGCTCCAGGTTGGCTGGAATCGGCTTACCAACAGTATGGTGCCTGGTTAAATTCTAGAGCGGTGCAAACCGCGATCGGGCAAATTCAAGCTCAGGTCACGGCACTACTGCCTCCGGCTCAACCTGGTGTAGAGGCTTTAGCGACAGGCAATTTACCCAATGCAGAACAACGATCGTTGCGAGAACCTGTCCTGGAGGAGAGTGGTCTGGAATTTGGCAGTACGGCAAGACAGGTACTCCTGTCATGGCAGGAGGCTACATTGGCGCTGGAAAATAGTGCGGATATCTGGGATAGCTATGCTCCATCGCCGCATTTTGCCCATCCGGCAGATGTGATGATGCCAGTGGCAATGGCCAACTCTGCAACGGCAGGTGTCACCCCAACCCCATCGGACTACATCGATACCCAGGCATCTTTACTGGGTTATTTACATAGTCCGTTAGAACGGCTGCTGCAATGGCTCGATCGCCTGCTGTTATGGATTGAAGATACAGTCATCCGGGTGTGGCGATGGTGGCAACAAGTGCGTGACGATCGCCGGTTCAAATAGAAACGGCGGCTTGGACATAGAGAAGGCAAGTCCATAAGATTGCCTCCCGACCACCGAGTTTGAGTTATTGGGCTGGAGCGACGATCGGTTTAAACGGAGTTTCTTCGTAAGAAATCGGGCGAGGGGTGAGGAACGGACTGAGGAAATTGCCGATCCGGCTCTCCCAGAGACAGGCAGTGACCAGATCCGTATCAAACCGATGCCGACTGGTGAGATATAGTAGGGCAATCCGGCTGCCACTGAGTAGGCAAAAGAACGGAACAAGTAAGGGCATGAAAGGACGTTGCCACGGTTTTAATTTCGCAATTCTCCAGGCATGAGCCGCTAACCCACTATTACGTGCCATCTTCAGTAAATAGCTGCGCTCCATCCGGCGGGGAGGAATTTGGTGCCAAACTTCGATCTCAGGCGTGTGCCAAATTTCCCAATCACTGCTCAGGATGTAGTATAAGGCTTCGACATCCTCTGCGCCACTGACCCGAACTTTGCGGGGATCATCGACTCCTTGTAAACGCCGATGGGTGGGGACAGCCGCTTGCCATGCCTGTTTGCGGAAGACACAACCGGGACCGATCGGAACCTGTCCCGCCGCTGGGGTGTAGATAAAGGGAGTTGATCCCCGATCGCTGACCGCCAGCAAATACTTAACCTGATCGAAATTGGCTGGAGGTTCGCCCTCTAGTAAGGGATGAATATTGCCACCATAGGCTCCGGCTCGGGGATGGGCTTGCCCAAATCGACAGGCGGCTGCAATCCAGGTTTCAGACGGAAGATTGTCATCATCTAAAAACCCGACTAAATCACTAGCCGCTTCTCGAATTGCCCGTTCTCTGGCAAACGATCGTCCTTGGCGCGGTTCAATTACATAGCGGAAGGGAATGTCGGGTTGCCAACGTCTGGCATACTCAGCGGCTACTTGAGCCGTATTATCTTGACTATTGTTATCAATAATCAAGACTTCCCAGGAGATTCCGGTAGTGTCAGTTTGCTGTAAGAGGCGATCCAGGACACCCGGTAGACGTTGAGCGCTGTTGTAGACGCGGATGGCAACGGTGAAGTCGATTCCCATGATCCTGATTTAGATGGAGGACTAACTACCTTTCTATAGTTCCCTATAGTTGAGAGGTTATATCACTACTATGCAGCCTATCACGTTGTTCTTCGGTGCTGATCAACCGCTTGTTTCATTGCATTAAGAATACACGGGACGTTAATGGCGGCATTGAAGTCGCGTTCTACAATGGCTCGACCTTTCGCCCCCATCTCCCGGCGCAAGCGAGGATTTTTAAGTAATGTTTGGATATGGGCGGTTAAGGCGGCGGCATCATCCTTGGCAATGATAAATCCGGTTTCTCCATGCCGAATAATATCTGGAATGCCAGCAATGTTTGTGCTAATCACCGGACAACCGGATGCCATCGCTTCCATGGGGGCAAAGGGACATAAATCGGCTCGGGTGGGAAACACGAATAAATCTGCCTGAGTATACAACTCGAACAGGCGCTGATCGTTGGGCGTTAGATCCGTGTAAACGTAGACGTTAGGAGGTAAGCGATCGGGGGGATGGCGGGTAACGAGATGTAACTCTGCTTGATCGGCAAACCGTTGGCGATAAACGTTGAGGAGTAAATCGCCCCCTTTACGAATAAAGTCTCCACCAACAAACAGAATTTTCGGTTTAGCAGTGGTGGCAAGTTCGGCTTTGGGTTTATACCGCCAGATGTCTAGATCAATCCCCACATGAATGGGTTGAACCTTATCCGGTGAGACATGACATTCATTCACCCAAATATTTCTTGCCCAACTGGAAAATGGTAAGAATAAACTAGTGCGATTGGCGCACCAGAGGTCTAGCCCTAACCGCAACCGTCGCCGCCACCGCGATCGTTGCAACCGATTTTCATAGAGCGGATAGGTTTCGGGATTGACGACGGGTGGATCGTCATGGGCATTCACAATCAGGGGGCGCGATGAAAATACATTTCTCAGGCAAGCCAGGACATAAGCTTCAAAAACATGGATCATCACCGCATCTAATTTGTCCATTTGCCGCAGTACCGGACCAGCCTGGTAGAGGACGACCGATCGCGAGTAAAGCGGTTCTGGTAAATACCGCAGGGGATTAGGTTCGTTTGCGGCGATGAAGTGCTTGACAGGTGCCCAAACACACTCTACTTCAGGATCTCGTTCAGCGTACTTACGCAGATTTTGATACCGAGTTGCATTGCCTAGCCCCGTACTCAACAGAAAACCGAAGCGGTACGGTGGGTTAGTTTTCGTGGAGGTGATTGTCGAAGCAGAAAGTTCGCGGATCATTTAGTACAGCGATAATTGGGTGAATAAAGAATTCATCTGACAATAACAACGTGCGTCCTGTACCTCATCAACACTTTAGAGGAATATGCTCTGAATTCGCGGATACAATCAACAAAATGCGATCGCCACAGGTCGTGCATGGCTGGTTCTAATATAACGACACTGGCTTGACTCACTGTTGCCTGGATGAAACGGCTCAAAAATGGAACCGCATTTCTGTATGATTAGGAGAGCTACCAAGCCTTCCAGTCAATAGACTAATTTTTGATGCTTCTGGAGATGTCTCTATGGCTACCCTCAAAATTGCGGTGTACATTGTTGTCACCTTTTTCGTGCTCTTGTTTGTATTTGGCTTCCTGTCCAACGACCCTGCCCGCAACCCCAAGCGGCGCGACATGGAATAGGGTGTAGCCACCTTGGTTTAATAAACCAACAGGGGTAGTGGAAGCTCTGCTGCCCCTCTTTCACATTTATAGAAGTATTCTCTGGTTAAAAGGTTAACTACAGGCGCAAAAACCATACGGATCGCCCCAACGAGTGATAGAAGACTAGTTTTATGAGTTAATTGATTCGTTGCCTAAACTGGATTAGGTATTTTTTCCTTCAGGTCTTCTAATTTCTTATGCCTGTATATGCCTTATTCGGCTTTGCCTCCTGATTCTCCCCCCATCGTAATTGCCAGTCCTGCGGCTGAAGCTAGCCGTCCCGCTTCATTGGTTACGGCGGTTGAGGGAATTGCTGCTCCGGTTTCAGAGATCAGCACTGCCCAACCCAGTCCTCCAGAAACCTTTCCCCCAGAATCGTCTGCGACCAGCCACACGATCGCCGATCTGCCTGAGGCGACCCCTGGTGCCAATGCGGCAGCGTTAGGCAGCCCACTGGCGATCGGGTATGTGCAGGCTACCCCACCGCCGGTTTCTCAGCCCTCGGATGCCCCACCATTGAATCCGAGGGCTGTAACAAGGTCTACAGTCTCGCGCTCAGAGGCAACCTCTGTGCCAACTACAACAACGGCGACCCCTGCCGCCAGGGTGAGTCAGCCAGGACCTATCGAGCCTTCGCCGCCATCAACCACCGTCCGATCTCGGCAACTAACGGCTGGAACGCCGCCACCGCCACGATCGACTGCCCCTGAAACGACTGCCTCTGAGCGGCAGGTGGCTACACAACTGGCTACGGCTGGCACTTCCCCGTCGGTCTACTCCTTATCAGGGAGCAACCGCCAGCTATCCGGTCAGGAAGAAGCCGCGCTGGTACGCAAGCTGGATGAGGCAATGGATCTGGATGAACTATTGAATGAGTTTGCTGATCAGGATTGGGAAGCCACATTAGCGGCCATGCAGCAGGTGAAAGCAAATTCAGCCGGGACAGTTGCCCAGATTAATCGCCCATTGCTCCCGAATCGGAATCAGCCCAGCCTAACCCAACCTGGTGCGGCTCCCGTTTTAATCCCGAATACCGGTAGACCGACGACTCCGTTGCCTCCTTCTGCTCCGTCAGCCACAGACGAGTTACCCCCCGCCACAACGACTCCAACGTCTGTGGAGCAACCGACTAATGGCACTGGTCTGCCAGCGGTACCGGCAGGGCAATCACCCACCCCACCAGGGCAACCAATCCCACCCGCTAATCCTGGAGTTAGCCCCCTGGAATTGAAAGCCGATCGCCAGGATTATGACGAGCGGCGACAAATTTTTACGGCGGAAGGCAATGTGGAAATGCGGTTCCGGGGGGCGGTGTTAACGGCCGATCGGCTTCAGGTCAACCTCAATAATCGGCTAGCCGTAGCCGAGGGCAATGTTGGATTGATCCGGGGGGAGCAAATCCTGCGGGGGCGACGGTTTGAGTACAATATTGTGCAGAATATTGGCTCGGTACAGGGAGCGAGGGGAGATATTTACCTGCCGACGGTGTCTACGGATACCTCTGCTGCCCTGGCGAATGATGCGACGGCTGGCGCAACTTTGTCACGTCCACCCAGTGAACGGGCCCTGGCTCAACAGCCCCTGACGGGGATTGCACCGACCGGTGGGTTTGCGACGGGGATTGGGGTAGGTCCCAATGCCAGCCTGCTGCCTGGGTTAGTTCCCCAAGGTGGCACAGTCCGCCGGTTGCGATTTGAAGCCGAAACGCTGGACTTTAATCCAGATGGTTGGGTAGCGCAAAATATTGATATTACCAATGACCCATTCTCGCCGCCTGAACTGGTGCTCAGAGCCGATCGGGCAACGTTAACTCGCCTCTCGCCGCTACGGGATGAAGTGCGGGCGACACGTCCACGGCTGGTATTTGACCAACGGTTTACCTTGCCATTATTGGTGTCTCGGGTGGTTCTCGATCGCCGGGAACGGCAACCAGGGTTGCTTCAGTTTGGCTTTGATGAACGGGATCGGGGTGGCTTTTTCATTGAACGGAACTTTGATGTGTTCACTTCCCCGACTTTTTCGTTGAACGTCACTCCACAGTTTTTTGTGCAACGAGCCTTTTTCAACGGTTCTAAAACGGGTGTGAGTGTGGACGACCGCAGTAGTGGCGTATTTGATCCCAACAATTTTGGGCTAAAGGCAAACTTAGATCTACTCCTGAGTCCCCGTACCCAGGTTGTGGGTAAAGCGAATTTGACTACGCTAGATCCCTCTGAGTTTGAAGACCAGGCAAGAGCCAGTTTACGGTTGCAGCAACTGATTGGCACCCATACGTTAGCTTTGGAAGCCAGTTATCGCGATCGGTTATACAACGGTACCCTGGGTTTCCAAACCGTTCAGAGTAGCTTTGGGGCAGTATTCACTTCACCCAGAAACCTGGTAATCGGTAACACAGGGATTAATCTCAGCTATCAAGTTGGGTTTCAAAATATTACGGCAGATACCGATCGCAGTAGCTTGCTTGCGGCGGTGCGCGATAATAATCGTACTAATTTGAGTCGCTTTCAGGCGGCTACCGCCCTCAGTAAGGCGTTTGTGTTGTGGCGGGGCGCTTATTTGCCAGCAACTCCCACGGAAGGTTTGCGGTATAGCCCAGTTCAGGTCGTTCCCTATATCGCCATATCAACGGGCTTAACCGGGGTATTTAGCGCGTATTCCAATGGCGAAACGCAGTCTGACTTGGGGGGAAATGTCACGTTGTTTGGGCAGTTTGGTAACTTTTCCCGCAATTTCTTGGATTACACCGCGTTTAATATTGGCTACACGCAGCGCTTTACGGATGGGCAGTCGCCGTTCTTTTTCGATCGTGTCGTAGACCGGCGAGTGGTGACGGCGGGATTAACCCAACAAATCTATGGTCCGTTCCGGGTTGGGGTACAGGCTTCATTCTCGCTGACTGAAGATGAATCGTTCAGTACGGACTATTTCATTGAATATGCTCGGCGGACGTATAGTATCATGGCGCGTTATAACCCAATTCTGCAAGTAGGTTCCCTCAGCTTCCGCATCAATGACTTTAACTGGACGGGGGGGACAGAACCGTTTGCAGGTACTGACATTACGCCAGTCAGCGGAGGGGTGATCCGTCGCTAGAACCGAAGTGACGAGGGGCAGGCTGAGAACGAGGTAGGGTAAACTTGACTCAGTTTCAACGATGACATCTGTAGTGTTGAGGCTCTGAGCGGTCACATAGTCCTGAGTCTGGAGCTCTTAATTCTCAGAAAACAGTGGAGAGGCAACTATGGCGGGTCAGATATTGGGCAATCGCTACCAGGTTGAGCGGCAGATTGGCAAGCAAACTGGGCGATGGACGCTACTTGCCCGTGATTTAACTACGCAAGAGCAGGTAGTGTTAAAACTCCTGTTTTTGGATGAACAGTTAGAGTGGGATGATCTGAAGTTATTTGAGCGCGAAGTTGAAATTCTCAAATCTTTGTCCCATCCCTGTATTCCCCGCTATCTGGGCTACTTTGAGCATGACCTGCCGAACGATAAAGCCTTAGTGCTGATTCAGACCTATGTCGAGGGCAAATCGTTAGAGCAATGTTTGCAAGAAGGTCGCCGGTTTAATGAAGCGGAAGCGAAACAACTGGCAAAGGCATTGTTAGGTATTTTGAGTTATCTGCATGGGCGGCAACCCCCGATCGTGCATCGCGATATTAAACCCAGCAATATTCTCTTAGCAAATCGGCAACTCTATTTAGTCGATTTTGGTTCCGTGAAAACGCTCACGGGCAGTGATAGTACCGCCTTTACGATCGTCGGTACTTACGGCTATATGCCGCCGGAGCAATTTAGTGGACGGGCGTTGCCAGCCTCCGACCTATACAGCCTGGGGGCAACCTTAATTGCCTTGATTGCTGGAACTCATCCATCTAGCCTGCCCCATCAGGGAGTCAAAATTGACCTATCCTCGTTCCAACTGAGTGCGGAGTTTGCGGATTGGTTGGGTTGGTTGACCGAATCGAGTTTAGAGCGGCGGGCGAAGACGGTGCAGGAAGCGTTAGATGCCTTAGAACAGGGGCGGCAACAACGGCGGCAAACCGCGTCCGGGCAGACTCCGGTGGCAAAACCGGCAGATAGCAAGATTACCTTAACCAAGGAAGCGGATAGTTTAGAAATTATCTTGCCGTCTCGGTTAGGACAGACTTGCTTACAAATTGATCCGCAACAAATTGCTTTAAGTCACAAACGCCTGGGATTTCAAACGGGTCGTCCTCAAGTTTCTCCCCGCCAAAGTGTTAGTCGTCTGGAAATTTACCGATCGGCTAACTCGCCTTCGGTCGATCCTGCCGAGACGCAAATTTTTCTATGGGCGGGTGGGCAAAAGTATGAACTGACAAGCCATACAACGCTCACTGAGGCAGAAGTGAATTGGTTAGCGTATGAATTATCGACCTGGCTGAAGCTGCCAATCAGTACCCGGTAGGAGGAATAGCAACAGGATGCCGGGATACTACACGATCGGGAATTATTAAGGTGTTATTTATCACAAAGGGCTGACAACCTAAAGGGGCAAACAGTACACTAAAGCTACGATTGGGTGGTCAGTTGGTTAACTGTCTCTTCAAAAACGGTTTTTAGACTACCCAAATCTTATAATCTTACCGATAAGTTATTGGCTCTCTCAAAATCACGGTTTAGAGTTTAGCCAATCCCTGAGTTTACTAATATTTAGCGTGTTCCCATCTGACCTCATTTTAATCATTAGTTTGATCGATCGTTCGGAGCTTTAGGAAGGTTAAAGATTCTGGTGGAACATCATTCGATCAGGATCGTCAACGCTTTCTTCTTGCTTTGGTGTAAGGGATAAATTTTGTTGTGACTGTCTTATGTTGGGAAGTTGAGTAGGTTTGTGTCACGGGGGGAAGAAGTGCCTACCATGTCTAGCTATTACCGCCGCCAAGCCAGTTTTGAGGAGCAGCAATTATATGATCATTGGATTGCTTGCCGAAAATTGGAAACCCCAGATCAGTTATTAGAACGCTTCCTATGTTTATTTATTGATGGCGATCGTTATCCCGATGCGGACATTGTGACAGCCCTAAATGCAGTTACTTTTTCCCGGTGGGCAGAGCAGGAATTTAAATATGTACTGAATCGCTGTTGCCGAATTCTGGTCAATTATTGGTGGTTTCAGCCCCATTTACGCTGGGCGATCGTAGAGTTGGTTCGCTTATTTGATATCCCACCACAGCGCCCTCCCCTGACTCCCTTTGAACGGCGTTTACGGCAATTCATTCGCCAGTTTACGAAAACAGAAGAATATTTGGCTCTGAAACGGTTAGCGCAGGTTGTGGAAGAAACGGTGGTGTTGGGCAGTGAACCCCATCATTTGACTCAACCTCAAACATCAGCGCGGAGAAGTATTGTTCGCCATGAAACCGATCGCAAACCGTTAGGGAGTTTGATTCACCGCTATCCCTATTTATATCCCTATTGTTTAGGGGAGGATAGCAGCGATATTGGGCAGCAAGCAGTACAACAATTGCAGGCTGAGCGCCAAGATAAATATGAACGAGATTTATCTCGGTATGTCACTTATTTAATTCAACAATCTCAGAATTTGATCAAGCCGGGAGTGGGACATCATTATCAGAATCCCACTTTATTAACGGATGAGCAGTTAAAGACCGCAGTCCGATATTTTGCTGGCAGGGTAGAGGGCGATAATACAATTCGTGATTCGGCACGCCAACTATTAATCTATAACTCGCAACCGGGACAATCCTATCAAGGGTTTAAGGAACAACTTTATTGTTATTTAACGGCGGCGATCGATCACGAAAATCCCAAATATGGCAAGCACCATTTCAACAATTGGTTGCATACCCAGTTGGCTACGACCCTACCGCAGAACGATCGTCAACCCCTGAATGGATTTTTAGTTGGTAAAACCTGCCATCATTTGCTGGATTGTTTAGTTTCTAGTCCCCAATACTCCAGTAATCACCTGATCTTTCTGGACTTAATCAATAACATTGGTGCGACTCCGACGATCGGGTTAGTGATGAAAATTCTGCTGCTATATAACAATTTGAAAACCAATTTAGAGCGGCGGTTTGCTCTTCTATTCCGGCACTACGAACATGTGCGAGATGGCGTGGAATGGCTGATTAATTCGCTAGAGAACTTTCAAATTGCCCTATCAATACACTACGGTTCAGTCAATTTCCCTTGTTTGAAGCAACTTTAGTCAGGTTTCAAAATCGGTTTTGTCGTCGCCACCATGCCTGGACGAAATGAATTTCATCGTAGCCGTAGATTTCACCTAAATGATCACGGATTAAGCGACGAGATTCGGAACCAACAATCTGGATGGCTTCGACAATCTTTTGTTGGCGATCGGGTGTCACTAACGTATCTAACGGAATTTCATAGCCCAGTTCAATTAATTCGGCTAAATGACTGGCGATCGTACTTAATCGCAAACGACGTTGTTCGGCAATTTCCACGGGCTTTAACCCCTGTTGATATAGCTTCCAGGTATAGAGATATGTGTCTGACAGCGTGATAGTCGCTGATTTAGGAGCGGCTGTTGGTAAAGAGGTCAGGTTCGTTGGGGTAACGTCCTCATCCATCACAGGTAAGCCTTTTTCTGCCCGAAACGCACAGATTTCTGAGGTGAAGGTATCCCCATATTGCGATAGCTTACGGCTGCCGACTCCAGCAATGTGTGAGAACTGCGCCAGGGTTTGCGGCTGACGTTGTGCCATTTCGCGCAAACTGGCATTGGCAAACACGATGTAGGGGGGAACTCCCTGTTGATCCGCCAGTTGTTTCCGTAGGGTTTGCAGGCGTTGATAAAGTTCTTCCACTTCGGCCGAAGTCTGATCGTTGACCGCAATTACCTCGGCGGGACTGGATTCTACCGCGATCGATACGGCACGTTGTTTACGCAGAATTTCCCAACTGAGGGCATTGAGCTTTAGTACCGAGTAGCCATCCACCGTTTCATCCACTAAGCCTTGATGTAACAGCGATCGTCCTAACAATCGCCATTCATCGACACTATGATCTTTGCCAATGCCATAGGTGGAGAGTTTGTCGTGCCCATGCTGCAAAATCCGTTGACTTTTAGACCCCCGCAACACCTCAATCACGTAATTCATGCCGAAGCGCTCTCGCACCCGGGCAACACAGGAGAGAAACTTTTGGGCTTCGATCGTCCAATCTTCGATCGGCTTGGGATGGCAGCAATTATCGCAATTCTCGCAGTTACCGGGGAAATATTCGCCAAAATAACCGAGTTGAATGGTGCGGCGACAGTCGGTAGCTTCGGCATAATCAATCACCCGCCGCAGTTGTTGGCTGGCAATTCGTTGTTCGGCTTCTAGCGGATCTCCGGTCGTCGGATCTACCTTCTGACTAATCAAAAAATCGACGGTGCGAATATCCCCTGCGCCAAAGAATAAGATACAGTGAGCCGGTTCACCATCCCGTCCGGCGCGACCCGATTCCTGATAGTAGCCTTCGATATTGCGCGGCAAATCATAATGCACCACGAAGCGGACATCCGGTTTATTAATCCCCATGCCAAAGGCGATCGTCGCTACCATCACCTGCACATCATCCCGAATAAATCGAGTTTGGTTACGAGTACGGGTTTCTCCGTCCAAGCCCGCATGATAGGGTAAGGCGGCAATCCCTTCCAGTTGCAGTTTTGCCGTCAGTTCATCCACCCGCCGCCGACTCAGGCAATAGACAATTCCGGCTCCTGGCGTTTGGCGAATTAACTGTACCAGTTCTTGATAGGCCGATCGTGTCTTTGGGCGTACCTCGTAGTAGAGATTCGGACGATTAAAACTGGCTAAGTGAATACTGGGATCATTTAAATCCAGTTGGTTGATAATATCCTGCCGGACTCGCTCGGTTGCCGTGGCTGTCAATGCCATGATCGGCACTTGAGGATAGGTCTGGCGCAATTGCCGCAACTGCCGATATTCTGGACGGAAATCATGTCCCCATTCCGAGACACAGTGGGCTTCATCGATCGCAAAGGTAGAAACGTAGACCTGCGACAATAACGATGAGAGTAAGCCTTCGCCTAACAACCGTTCAGGGGCGACATAGAGCAGGCGAATTTCGCCATCAATCAGTGCCCGCTCGCGCTCACGAATTTCCGTCCCCGTTAAACTACTGTTCAAAAACGTCGCTGGAATGCCATTATCCTGAAGCGCCTGGACTTGATCCTGCATTAAGGCAATCAACGGCGATACCACAACGGTTAGCCCCGGTTTTAACAGGGCAGGCAATTGGTAACATAGGGACTTGCCGCCTCCAGTGGGCATGATCACCAGGACATCCCGCTTTTGCAACGCATCAACCACAATTTGGCGTTGTCCAGGGCGGAAACTATCGTACCCGAAGTAATGTTTAAGCGATTGTTCTAATGAGGAGAACGGCGTTTCAACGGAAGGACTGACTGACATGCGACTGACGAACGATGCCCAATTTTAAACTAGGTCGGGAGACTGGGAACGCCACCCGATCGCTTGCCCGTCTATCCTACCTTAGGAATCTGCCGAAGTTAATTCGATCAGGCAGTCAACCTGATGGTGTTAATTCGGGTTAAATGTTGAAGGGCTGCAACCCATCAACCGGATTTCGATAGAACATCCGTTTCTAGCCATTTATTCCTCGTTAACGTATGCGACTGCTCTGCCTCAGTAATGGTCATGGTGAAGATGCGATCGCGGTACGCATCCTGACTGCCCTCCGCCACTCTCATCCGGCGATCGACCTTACCGCTCTCCCGATCGTCGGAGAAGGACATGCTTATGGACAAGCAGGGATTCCATTAATTGGCTCGGTCAAAACCATGCCCTCCGGCGGCTTCATTTATATGGATGGACGACAACTTGCCCGCGATCTTCGGGGGGGATTGTTGTCGCTCACTTGGACGCAGATTCAGGCGGTGCGGAGTTGGGCGAGGGAAGGTGGGGGAGATAGGGGCTGTCTCTTATACACATCT
>NZ_JBLZFZ010000048.1:0-51131 GCF_050753385.1 Pantanalinema rosaneae CENA516 | reverse complement strand
AGATGTGTATAAGAGACAGGGGAGATGGGGCAGGTAGGGGATTGGGTCTGATCTGGACATTGCTGCTCCGGTTGGCTCCCCACGATTGCTTACATGGTGACTTGCTTGACGTGATCGAGCATTTGTAATCCGTGAATCAGGGAGGAACCACCCCGAATCGCGGTCGCCACATGAACGGCTTCGGTCATTTGTTCCAGGTCGGAGCCTTGTTGTAAACATTCCTTGCTATAGGCATCAATGCAGTAAGGACATTGCACAGTATGGGCAACCGCTAAGGCAATCAGAGCCTTTTCCCGGCTGGATAAAGCTCCTTCGGCAAATACAGCGCCATAATAAGCAAAGAATTTCTCAGCAAGTTCGGCATTCCCTTCCGCAATCTGCCCAAAATGCGGTAAGTGTTCAGGTTTGTAATAGGGTTCCATTGGAAAAAGCTCAACAGATGACTTTGTTATCTTCTATTCTTTATCGTTTCTCTTGCATCCTGGGTTCAATGCCTCCACTACACTAGGATTAGTGTCGCTATGATTTACGGCTATCACCTCCCATGACTGTTTCACCCATTGCGGCGACCGATCGCGCGGCTCATGTATCGCTAGTGGACATTGCCCAGCAAACTCGCATCCAGGCTCGGCATCTAGCCAGTCTACCGACTACGGCTAGAAATCAGGCGCTAGAAGCGATCGCTCAAGCGTTAGAAGCGGCGGCTCCAGAAATTTTGGCAGCCAATGCGGCAGATTGTCAGGCAGCGCAGGCAGATGGAATTTCGAGTGCGCTCTATGCTCGCCTGAAACTAGATGACAGCAAGCTAAAAGGGGCGATCGCGGGGGTGCGGGACGTAGCAAAATTAGCTGATCCAGTTGGTACGGTACAGATCGATCGGGAGCTAGATCAAGGCTTAGAGCTGAAGCGAATTACCTGTCCGCTGGGAGTATTAGGGGTAATCTTTGAAGCGCGACCGGATGCGGTGGTACAAATTTCCAGTCTGGCGATCAAGTCTGGCAATGGTGTGATCCTTAAGGGCGGCAAGGAAGCCATCCGTTCCTGTGAGGCATTGGTGCAAGCGATTCGGCAGGGCTTGGCGCAGGCAGGCATTGCTCCAGCCGTCGTGCAGCTATTAACCACCCGTGAGGAAACCCTGGAACTCTTGAAACTGGATCAATATGTGGATTTAATTATTCCGCGTGGGTCTAATGCCTTCGTCCGATTTGTGCAGGACAACACCCGGATTCCGGTCTTAGGTCATGCCGATGGCATTTGTCATCTGTATATTGACCGGGCTGCCCAGATGGAAACCGCCGTGACGATCGCCGTGGATGCCAAAACGCAGTATGCGGCGGCGTGTAATGCGATCGAAACCCTACTCGTGCATCAGGCGATCGCAGCAGACATCCTTCCTGCCATTGCTACGGCACTCCAGGCTGAGGGGGTAGAACTGCGGGGAGATGCCGCCACCCAAGCCATGCTCAATTCCCAGCAAATCAGCATTAATGAGGCAACCGAAGCGGACTGGTCAACGGAGTATAGCGATCTGGTTTTGGCGATCAAAATCGTTGATTCCCTAGAAGCGGCGATCGCCCATATCAATACCTACGGTTCTCGTCATACGGAAGCGATCGTCACGGAAGATCCCCAAACGGCGGCGATCTTTTTCGCTCAAGTGGATGCGGCGGGTGTATACCAGAATTGCTCTACCCGGTTCGCAGATGGCTTCCGGTATGGATTTGGGGCTGAAGTTGGCATTAGTACCCAAAAGATGTCACCCCGTGGGCCTGTGGGACTAGAAGGCTTAGTCACCTATAAATACCAACTCATTGGCAACGGTCATATTGCGGCAACCTATGCGGGTGACCATGCCAAACCCTTTACGCATCGCGATCGTTAAGCCATAAGCATGATCTTACAGCCGTTCTCAAATGAATGCACCACACTTGTCAATTCGGTCAGCCCCCTTTTCTAGTATGCCCGTAGGGCTTAAAGCCCTCAATTCTGGGGGACTTTGGCTTCTGTCCCCCCCAGAATTGGGGGGCTAGGGGGGCGAAAATTGCTGTAAACAAATGATTTTTGGAGTGGGGTAGATTGTCAGCCCCCACTGAACACCTCATTTCTCAATGTCATTTCTAAACGTCATTTAAGACCACTATCCCAGGCAGAACTAATTGTGGGAACTCTGGATGATATTAGTCACTCAATTTTCGGTCTGAGGCAACATGAGTTCCGAATCTATCGATGCTTCTCTACCGCCTGCGGCTTCTCCTCCACCTTGTCCCAGCGCCATTACAGCAGCATCCCAGCAACAGCAAGAACGCTTACGGTTACTAGAGTCAGTTGTCGTACATGCGAATGATTCGGTGATCATTACGGAAGCAGAGCCGATCAATAGCCCGGGCCCGCGGATTCTCTATGTCAACGATGCGTTTACCCGGGTGACCGGCTACCGAGCCGAAGAAGTGTTAGGCAAAACACCTCGGATGCTACATGGGCCCAAAACCGATCGCACGACACTCGCCAAAATTCGTTTTGCCCTGCAAAACTGGCAACCGATTCTTGTAGAACTGATTAACTACCGCAAAGACCGATCGGAGTTTTGGGTCGAACTCAGTATTGTGCCTGTAGCCGATAGCACTGGGTGGTATACTCACTGGGTAGCGATTCAACGAGATATTACTGAACGTAAACGAGCGGAAGCAGAATCCCATCGCCAATATCTGCGTCGTCAGGTGTTTGCCGATATTACGCTGAAAATTCGCCAATCGTTACAGCTAGAAGATATTCTGCAAACCACGGTTGACGAGATTCGGCAACTACTGAATGCCGATCGCGTGTTAATCCATAGCCTCCAACCCGACCATACTACCTGGATTATCACCGAATCCTTACAACCCGGCATTCCCAGTTTACTTGGGCAAAGCTTACCTCTGGAACTGTTTCCCTCGGAACAGCGATTGTTCTTCAACCAGGGACAAGTGCGGGTTGTTCCCGATCTGGCGACGGATGAAGCCCCCTCGCAGTTAAAAGAATTTTTGCAACAATTTCAAGTCAAGGCGCGGTTAGTTGTACCCATTCTGCAACGCGATCGGCTGTGGGGCTTACTGGCTGTACATCAATGTAGTCAGACGCATCAGTGGCTCCAAGCAGACATTGAATTATTACAGCAATTAGCTGACCAGGTGAGCATTGCCCTATCCCAAAGTCAGCTTTTAGCGGCTGCCCGCGAGAGTGAGCGACGGTTTCGGGTGATGGCTAATAGCGCTCCGGTGTTGCTGTGGATGGCAGATATTGACAGAGAATTAATTTTCTTTAACCAATCCTGGCTGAACTTCACGGGCAGAACCCTAGAGCAGGAAATGGGGCAAGGCTGGGCAGAGGGCGTTCATGCCGATGATTACCAATATTTCATTGACACTTATTTATCAGCATTCCAGGTAAGACATAGTTTTCAGATCGAATATCGATTACGGCGGGCGGATGGTAAGTATCGCTGGGTTCTCAACACTGGAACGCCTCGCTTTCATCCCGATGGCAGTTTTGCGGGCTACATTGGTTCTTGCGTAGATATCAGCGATCGCAAACAGGCAGAACTGAAGTTAATCCGGGCTTTTGAGCAGGAAAAGGAATTAAATGAGTTAAAGTCGCGGTTCATTTCCATGACTTCCCATGAATTTCGGACTCCCTTAAGCACAATCCTGGCATCTTCAGAATTACTGGAATATTACAGCCACTTGTGGTCAGACGCAGAAAAACAAGAGCATCTTAAAACCATCCAAACCGCTGTGCAGCACATGATCAAAATGCTAGATGAGGTGTTGATGCTGGGCAGCGCCGAGGCAGGGAAATTATCCTATCGTCCGACCTGGTTTGATCTGGAAGCCTTCTGTCACAGCCTAGTGACCCAGATGCAGTTCAGCACAACCAATCATCTGGTGAATCTGGCGTTCTACTGCCCAACCACCAAAGTGTATATGGATGAAAAGTTGTTACGGCATGTGCTGAATAATTTGCTCTCAAATGCAATCAAATACTCCCCTGTAGGAGGAGTAATTTTGATGGATGTGACCTGTGACGAGCAACAGATGATCTTTAGTGTTAAGGATCAAGGAATTGGCATTCCTCCGACCGATCAATGTCGCTTATTTGAAACCTTTCATCGGGCGGCGAATGTCGGGACGATTCCAGGTACGGGGCTGGGGTTAGCGATCGTTAAACAGTGCGTGGACGTGATGGGCGGACGGATCACTGTGGCTAGCGAGGTTAACGTAGGCACAGAGTTCCGGGTTACCTTACCCCTGATCAGCGGCAACTCATTCCACGGGATCTAAACACCCTGATCATAGAAGCCAGTGCTGGATCTGCTCTGGTGACACTTGGGTGAGTTGGGCAATTTGGGCGATCGGCATACCAGTTTGGTAGAGATTCCGTACAGTCTGCTGAAGTTGGGATTCCGCTTGCTCCGCTCGTTGGCGTTCTTGTTCAGCTCGTTGGCATTCCTGTTCGGCTCGTTGATGCTCTTGTAGCGCGATTTCTTCAGCCGTTAGTAGCAGTTCACCATTAAGAGTTGCCCACCGTAACCATGTGGTTTCAATTCCTTTATAAGCGCCCTGCCAGCGTACTAAGGCTAATTCCAGCGAGTGGGATACGAGTTGATTATGATCATTAACCGCGATCGGTTGGTAATTGCCCTGTTGCAGCGAGAATCCTGCCCAGTCATCGGGATTAAAGGGGTCAAACCAGAAATATTCTGGCACCCGCATCTGATTTTGGTAAACTTGTTTTTTCTCCTGCTTGTCTGCCTCAGCCGTACTTTCAGACAGCAGTTCAATCACGACATCCGGCGCTTTTCCTTCTTCCCAGACCACCCAACTGAGGCGTTCGCCCTTGGGGACATCCAGAACCACAAACACATCCGATCCCCGGAAATCCTGAGTTTTGACTTGCGCCAAACTGAAGTAGACAAACATATTGCCACCCACATAGCCCTGGGATCGCTCTGCCAGCCAGGAGGACAGTCCATCAATCAGCAGTTCCATTTGGGTTTTGTGGCGTTGGGTTTCTATGGGAAGACCATCATCACAGGGGAGATCTGCCTGGGTAGGCGGCAGTGCCACGCTAAATTGGGACGAAGATATGGGTGGCATGATCCAAGAAGGGCTAGGTGAACAGGAATTAGTTACCTCTATTGTGCTGGCTGAGTCAGTGACTCTGGCTCCTGGGTCAATAGAGTTTGCACAAATTCATACAGTTCCACCTCCGATCGTCCCTGGAGTTGCATGTCCTTCAAATCAATCAAACTGTGAGCCAAGCGATCGGCGTGTTTTTTGTAGGTATTATGAGCCGCGAGTAAATCCGTAAACACTTCCTGTTCAATCTGATGTTGGCTCGCCTCTTCGGCTAACGGCGAAGCAAACTCGACTGACCCCGCTTCAAACTTGAGCAAAAAAATCAAGGCATGGCTGAGATCCTTAAGCTGGTACTGAAGTTTGCGGACATCTAACTCGGAACGATCGAAGCCGACCTGACCTTCAATCCGCAGTTCCACCATGGGCGATGATTCGGGATCAAGTTTGCCCGATCGCATTGCCTGTTCTACTAGCTGCCGACAGCTTTGCTCCACGTCTTCCACACTTTCCTGACCTCGTGCCGTCAATCGCAATTGCACGAGCGATCGTTGGTAATAATCCCGCTTCAACTCGGCATGAATCCCCGCCTGATTCAACTCCACCAGGTACACCCCCCGCTCATAGCGGCTTTCTTCCATGCTGTTCGCTTCCACGGAACCAGGATTAAAGATCCAGCCTTCCACCGTGTAGTTTTTGTGGATATGTCCCAGCGCCAGATAATCAATGCCAGCATCCTTCAAAGGCAGCAGATCACTATAGCGTAAGGCTCCCTGATAACGGGCAATTTGACCTTCCAGACCATGATGAAACAACATGACGGAATGACCAGGCGCAGGAGGCAATTGTTGAATGGCAGCCGCAAGCTGACCGATCGCTCTGGGAGCCGATGATCCATACCAGTACGATCCCACAACCCGCACACCACAGTCTAAATCAATGTAACCGCCTCGTTTTTCCTCCGCATTCCAGGGAGTATATAACGCCTCTCCAGTAGCCGGATCACCAGGTTCTAACAAAATCAGCAAATCCCAACTTGCCAGGTAACTAAGCCAACTGGTTTTAGTGCCATAAGGACGGTTATCATGGTTGCCCTCGATCGCAATCACCGGAATGCCTGCCCGCTTTAAATCTTCCAAACAAAGTTGTGCCTGGTTCAAGACATTGGGCTGAATGGTGCGGTGTTCAAATAAGTCACCAACGATGATGACAAAATCGACTTGCTCCGCGATCGCATACCGCTCGATCGCATCGTGAAACGCCCGATAAAAATCTTTGGTGCGTTCTTTGCTGTCGTAGCGATCGAAGCCCAAGTGAATATCCGCTAAATGAAGAAACCGAGGCACAGTGATGTCTCCTACTTGGAATGGTTGCCTTCCTGATACAATGCCCTGTTGTTACCCGTTTGGTACTTGTAATGTCTGCTGAACCCAATTCTTCCAGTTCTTTAGGGGCTGATGCCGTTGATGACGCGATCGCCCGTGGGATTGATTTCGATGGTACACCGATACCACCCGCCAAACTAGATCTCTACACTCAAGTTATGGGGCTAGAAGCCGGACGGCAACGGAGTGGGGTGTCTAACACGATGCGTTCCCGAATTGTCCGAATTGGAGCCAAACATATTCCCCAGGCAGAATTGGATCAAATGCTGATAGCGGCAGATTTCGCCCCTTTAAAAGAGAAAGAAATCGCCTTCTACTATGGCGGTAAATAACTAAGGTAAAGTCATCGATTCGGATGGGGTTTTGTGAATTGGCAATAGCACATTAAACACAGACCCCTCCCCGATCCGGCTTTTGACGGAAATCGAGCCGCCGCAATGCAGCAAGAGTTGTTGCACGATCGTCAGACCCAATCCTGCCCCGCTACTGTCATCACCGGACTGGCGAACGCGATAGAAGCGATCGAAGATCTTGGGAATCTCGCTGGGAGAAATGCCAATCCCCGTATCCCGAAACTCAAGCTGGATATAGTCGCCCTGCTGCTTGGCGCGAACCCATACCTGCCCACCTCGGGGCGTGAATTTAATACTGTTGTGCAGTAGATTAATCACGATTTGCCGCAGCCAGTTATTCACACAGGAAACGGTTGGCAAATCCTCTGGCACTGTATAAGCCAGCATCACCCCTTTCTCTTCAGCCAGGGGTTGATAGGTACTGACCACCCCCGGCACCACATCGGCAATTTTCAAAGGTGGCAACGTGGTTTGATCCACCACCTGTTCGAGTTGGACTAAGTTCAGCAAACTGGTGATTAACGAACTTTGGCGATCGCATTCCTTAGCAATCAAATCCATATAACGCTGACGCTGGTTCGGCTTCAGGTTCGGCGAGTTCAGCAAACTCAATGCCGTTTTAATGGTAGTCAGGGGAGTGCGTAACTCCTGCCCCACATTGTTGAGAAACTCATCCTTTAAGCGTAGGGAATCCAGCAATTCTTCGTTTTGAATCCGCAGGGTTTCTGCCAGTTCGGCCTGTTTACGGTAGACGGTTCCCCGTTGCCAATTTTCTTCCTGATGCTGGAGTTGTTTACCAAACAGCCGCCCCAACCAGTCCAAATCAGCAGTGGTCGTCACCGGCATTTCGGTCAAAAGTTGTTGCCACTGCTCCACCAATCTGCTGCCATCCAAAGACTCAGCATTAGCAGGGGAAATCATTTCCTCTAAGGCTTGGGAAGCGGCGATCGCCTGCTCTAAGCCGCCTAGCATCTGGTTAACTAACCGTTGTTCAAAGGAACACACTGTTAATAACAGTTGCTTCCGCTCCGGTGCATCGTCCGCACTGGACACATGTCCTAGTTGTCCAGCCATTGCCACACTGTCGAGCAGGGCGATGGGAATTGTTTTGCTGGCCTGCATCGATCGCGGACGATGGGCTAGTAACACCCCCCGAAATTGTGCCGCCCAAATAATTAGAAAGTATTCTCGCCGCACCTGACTTTCGGGAGACAGTGGCACCGTCACGATCGTGGACTGGGTATGACCAAACATCATTGGTTTGTGCAGCCCCTCGTCACCACTCGCCGTCAGAGGTAAATTGACCGCCGCCGCCTCTTCTCCCTCCTCCCGTTGCGACTTGAACAGATAAATCGCTTTAGGCACACCCACTAAGGCAGCATAGCGATCTAACTCCAATTGCCAAACATCGCCTCGGGGCAGCTTTGCCCAAACGATCGCAGGCATTTCTTGCTCAATCAGCAATTGCAAGATCGAGTCAATAACAGACTTCAGCGTGGCAGGACTAACCTGAAGTACGGGGGGAGGAGGTTCCGTCGCTAAGGCTAGCTCATACAGTGAGACATCGGAGACTGACGGTGAATTCATGAACAGTGCAATGGGAAGGGCAACAAAAAGTGTCACCTGATGGCATGGCTACCAGACCAGGCGGGTTTTCCGGAGTTGGGGGTCAGTATGATTCAGTAGAATGCAATCCTCTATGCATCGTCATTTTACCAACTCTTTTTGATCTGGCAGTCGTTGATTCCACAGGTGTTAAGCCGACAATCGATCGCTTAAGGCGGCTCGTGCCTGTTCCCGGTCATCAAAGTGAATTTTTTCCGTTCCTAAAATTTGATAATCTTCATGACCTTTACCCGCAATTAATACCCCATCTCCCGGTTGTGCCTGCAAAATCGCAGTCCGAATCGCCACCGCCCGATCGCCGATCACGGTGGGATTTACCTCAACAGGGATGCCTGCCAAAATATCCTGCAAAATCCGCTCGGGGTCTTCCGTCCGAGGGTTATCTGAAGTCACAACAGCGACATCTGCCAGATCGGCGGCAATTCGACCCATTTGCGGACGCTTGGTACGATCGCGATCGCCGCCACAGCCAAACACACAAATCATTCGACCGGGAATAAACGGACGCACGGCTTTGAGTAAATTCTCCAAACTATCCGGAGTATGGGCATAATCCACAATCACGCTAATGTCTTGATGCGGACTGATCTGCACCTGCTCCATCCGCCCCGGTACACCACCGAATTGAGGTAAGGCAGCGGCGATCATTGGCAAATCTAATCCCAGATGCAGTGCTGCCCCCACGGCGGCTAACAGGTTAGCTAAATTAAACTGTCCAACCAGTGGTGAGTTGAAGGCAATTTCCCCGACTGGTGTATGTAATGTGCCGCTAACGCTAGTTGCTCCATAGGTTAAATCACTGGTCCACAGATCCGCCGTAGAGTCGGAGGTGCTGTAACTCCAAACTCGGGAGCGATCGAGCTGCGAGATTAACCGTTGTCCATAAGGATCATCCTGGTTAATAATGGCCCGTCCGGTCAGATAGTTGTCAGTAAACAACAGCGCCTTTGCCGAAAAGTAATCTTCCATATCTTGATGGAAGTCCAGATGATCTTGAGTCAGGTTGGTGAATACAGCCACCTCAAACCCACAGCCCAAGACCCGCCCCTGGGCTAACGCATGGGAACTCACTTCCATCACGCCATACTCACACCCTGCCGCTACCGCTTCGGCTAACTGTCGCTGCAAGTCCACCGCGAACGGTGTCGTATGGCTGGCGGTTTGCTGGAAGCCCTGCCACCGGGTGTAAAGCGTTCCCATTAGTGCCGTGGGCTTCTGGGTTTGATGCAGCAGAAATTCTATTAAGTGAGTCGTAGTAGTTTTACCATTCGTCCCTGTCACTCCCACCAATTTCAGCTTTTGGGTAGGATACCCATAAAATGCCGTTGCCAGTCGCGCACAGGCTGCCGACATATCCGTTGCCGAAATAATACAAGGATCATGGGCTTCGGGTTTACTCAGTGCCTTCGCTGCCGCTTGGGGAGACACCACTGCCGCGATCGCTCCTGCCGCGATCGCCCCCGACCAGAAATCTCCCCCATCTACACGGGTTCCCGGCATCCCAATAAATAAATCACCAGGTTCGCAAGCCAGGGAATTAGTGGATAGTCCCTTAACTTCTGTCTCTAAGGCTGGATGCTCCGTAGGGATATGAGCATCGGCAAGCACCGCTAACAACTCACGCAATTTCATGTCAGCAACTCCTCACAAATTGCTTCTATTGTGTAGGATGATTCTGCCAATATTTCTGTAACATCTGCTCCAACTGCTTCACGTTAGCACGCGGAGACGGGCGCGGAATTGGGTAGACAGTAGTTTCCCCACCGGAGGGTGCCGTTGCTTCCAGTAGCAACACCGGAATCTCAAATTGATAGGCTTGAAACCAATCGTCACGGCTGGTAATATCCCGCACTTCCAGGGTAAAATCCAGTCCTTGAATCTGCTCCAATTTTTCCTGCAACCCCTCACATAAATGGCATCCCGGCTTACTGTAAAGAATTAGTCGATGCGTCATCGTCCCAGCCCCCTCATCTCCCCTATCCTCCTCAACCCCCTCAGCTTTACCTTCCCTGAGCGTACCGTATTTGGGTATCGTAGAAAGGACGATCGGCAGCCGACAGCGCAACATGACTCAATCGACCAAACCTCTGATCCAACCTGTCAAACTTGACCTGAAGAAGCTAAACCAGAGGTTTGAGAAGGCGAATCCCAACGCCATTCTTGCCTGGTGTCTTGAGAACTTTCCAACGGGGTTAGTCCAGACCAGTGCCTTTAACGTCGATGACATGTTGATCACGGATTTGCTTTACCGAGAATTAAGACCTGCCGCCCCAGTTCCCGTCTTATTTCTCGATACCCTGCACCACTTTCCTGAAACGCTAGAACTGGTAGCGAGAGCGCAAGGATTGTACAACCTGAATTTACAAATTTACCGGATTCAGACTGTGAATTCCCGGGAAGCCTTCGCTAAAAAATATGGCAAAGCCTTATGGGAAAAGGATCTCAATAAGTTTCATCAGATCACCAAAGTAGAACCACTAGAGCGAGGATTGACAGAACTCAACACGATCGCCTGGATCACTGGCGATCGGCGTGATCAGTCAGATGCCCATGCCAATCTGCCCATTTTTGAGTTAGATTCGCAGCAGCGCCTGAAGGTGAATCCTCTCGCTACCTGGACTCGCAAGGAAACCTGGGCGTATGTATTTGAGCATGATGTCATTTACAATCCGCTACACGACCAGGGCTATGCCACGATCGATGACGAACCCATTACCACCGCGATCGCAGACGGGGAAGCCCCCAACGCTGGAGGCTGGCGAGACACCGACAAGCTAGAGTGCGGCATTCATTTCTGAGCAGGTTCCTATGATCAAAATCCTCCATCTGTCCGATATCCACATGGGAAGTGGGTTCTCGCATGGGCAAATTAACCCCGAAACCGGACTGAACACTCGCCTGGAGGATTTTGTCCAAACCTTAGCTTGCTGTATCGATCGCGCCATTGCGGAACCCGTTGATCTGGTGTTATTTGGCGGTGATGCCTTTCCCGATGCCACCCCCCCGCCCTATGTGCAGGAAGCCTTCGCCAGTCAATTTCGGCGGCTGGCAGATGCAGACATTCCAACCGTGTTATTGGTCGGCAATCATGACCAGCATACCCAGGGACAGGGCGGCGCCAGTTTATGCATTTACCGCACGTTAGGAGTTCCAGGGTTTGTCGTCGGCGACCGGCTGGAAACCCACCGGATTCAGACCCTAAATGGTCTTGTCCAGGTCATGACCCTCCCCTGGCTGACGCGATCGACCTTGCTGACCCGACCCGAAGCTGAAGGGCTGTCAATGGGAGAGGTGAATCAGGTGTTGGGCGATCGCTTGCGGGTGGCAATGGAAGGTGAAATTCGCCAACTCGATCCCAATTTACCAACGGTCTTGCTGGCACACTTGATGGTAGATACCGCCAGTTATGGTTCAGAGCGGTTTTTATCCGTTGGTAAGGGCTTTACTGTCCCGCTTCCCCTCCTTACCCGTCCCTGTTTCGATTATGTAGCGTTAGGGCATGTGCATCGCCATCAGGTGTTATCTGAACAGCCACCGGTAGTGTATCCCGGCAGTATTGAGCGGGTCGATTTCAGTGAGGAAAAGGAAGATAAAGGGTTTGTATTAGTCCACCTGAAGCGAGGTCAAACCCGATTTGAATTTTGTCCGGTCGCCGTCCGCTGTTTCCGGACGATCGAAGTCGATCTCTCTGCTGCCGAGAACCCAGAAGCCACGTTATTTGCTGCCCTTCAGCCAGAACTGATTCAGGATGCGGTCGTGCGGTTGATTTACTATTTGCGATCGGATCAACTCGATACCATTGATCAGCCCGCCTTACATCAAATGCTGAGTCCGGCTCACAGTTACACGATTCGCCCCGAGTTGGTGAGTCAGTTTAATCGATCGCGGGTACCCGAATTAGGCGCAGGCGGTAGCCTCGATCCCTTAGTCGCCCTGAAAACCTACCTGACCAATCGCGACGATTTACGCGAAATCGCCACTGAAATGATCGATGCGGCACAAGGATTATTGTCCGCCGAAGCCGCTACCTGGCTGAATCTCGCTGATGATTCCACACCAGATAGCGATCGAGCTTTAGCCCCTCAAGATACTCAACTGCGCTTGCTGTAGCAGGTTATAGCGGCAAATATTGCACCCGATTAGCAAATTCCTCCAAATTGCCCAGTTGAGCAATGATTTCTAGATCGCGAATACATTCACCAATTACTAACCGCTGATGATGAATGTAAATGATTCCGGCAAAATCAAGTTCCTGTTGCTGTCGTCGCTGAGCTTCAATTAGAAAATCTTCGTCCTGCGTGAAGACTAAACGCCCCAATTCTGTAGCGCGATCGAGTAAGTAGCCAGGTGAAATTAATTGGGAGATGCCAGCCTTTTGCCCTCACCCCCAGCCCCTCTCCCAAAACTGGGCGAGGGGAGCCAATCTTAGCCCCCTTCTCCCAAATTTGGGAGAAGGGGGTTGGGGGATGAGGGCAGTTTTAGCATCGTCAGTTTAATTACGCCTACCTACTTACCGCTAGATCAGGCATTCCAGCTAACCCGTCTTCCTGCACCGTCAAGACATCAATTGCTTTTAATCGCAAACCATTGGTAATCGATCGCGGCACATGCTCATCCATATACAAGGTCACGGTCATTGCTTCAGCAGCCCTTGTGCCCGTAATCTTGCCATAAATGGAGATTCTCCAGCCGCTTGCCGCAAGCTTTCGGCATACTGATAACGCTGTTCTATCTCGGCACCATCTCCGACTTGTGATCCCAGTAGTACGCTAGGGCAGAATGAATTTGACTCATACTCAGGTGAGGATACTGAAAATGCAATTCTTCAGGACTCCAGCCATGGGCAAATTGGGCAGTGATCAATTCCACCACCTTCATCGTGGTTCCAGTAATGATTGGGGTTCCTTGCTCGTTGAGTTGGATATACTTGTGTTCAGTCGTAGAAGACATAGCAACCCCCTTAATCACTGCTTGGCTTTGACCACCCTAGCATGATCGCAAAAGCAAACTTGAGCATTGAATTTCTGCTTGGGGCACACCTAATGTACCCCTGAAGCAAATTTTGAAGTGATTAAATTGCCCTAACTACCCTGAGTTTGGTTGATGGCGTGTAAGCCGCATTCTTTCTTGCCAGCGTCTTCCCACCACCAGCGACCTTCCCGCTCATGCTGGTTCGGTAATACAGCACGGGTACAAGGTTCGCAGCCAATGCTAACAAAGCCCTTTTCATGTAAGGGGTTGTAGGGCACTTCGTAAGCCCGAATGTAGAACCAGACTTCGGCAGAAGTCCAATTTGCCAGAGGATTGAATTTAATCAGTTGGCGATCGCCGGAGGAAAACGCCCCATCTACTTGCACAGTTGGCACAGTGGCACGAGTTGAGGGATTCTGATCCTTCCGTTGTCCGGTAATCCAGGCATCCAAAGTAGACAACTTGCGGCGTAGGGGAGCCACCTTGCGAATATCGCAGCACTCTTTGTGACCGTCTTCGTAGAAGCTGAAGAGTCCTTTTTCCCGCACTAATGCTTCGATTTGAGCCGCATCCGGGTACATGATATCGATCGTGATGCCGTAGTGCTTTCTCACACGATCGATAAACTGATAGGTTTCCGAGTGCAGCCGTCCGGTATCCAGACTAAAGACTTTGACATTGGGATTAATCCGGTGTGCCATGTCAATTAGCACAACATCTTCAGCCCCACTGAAGGAAATGGCAATATTGTCAAATAAGCCAAGCGCCCGTTCCAGAATTTTTTGCGGGGTTTGATTGGTCAGTTCGGTATCTAAACTGGGAATATCCAGTCCGATCGTTGGTTCGGTGGTCTGCGTCATGGTGAGTGTTCTCTTGCAAAAGATCGTCTGATTGCATCGCCCATTCTACCAAGTCCCATCCGTCTCCAGAGGTACGGACTTCCCTAGCTTCAAGGCGACTTCATGAACAGTGAGGTGATTGCAAACCTAAGCGGCAGCCATCAGATGAGACAGTTCATCGGGGGTGAGTTGCGGGTTCATCACGGTGCCGTCTTTGAACCAAATAATTCGGCGGGTTTGACGGGCTACATCCGGTTCGTGAGTCACCATGACCACCGTCATGCCACTGGCATTCAGATCGGTAAAAATCTCTAGAATTTCGATCGTCGTGCGAGAATCCAAGGCTCCCGTTGGTTCATCGGCCAGTAACACCACCGGACGGCTAACAATGGCGCGGGCAATAGCAACCCGTTGTTGTTGACCCCCGGAAAGCTGATTCGGACGATTGTTTAAGCGATGGGCTAACCCAACTTTGGTTAACGCTTCCGCCGCCCGCTCTTTGCGTTCCCGTTCGGGCACATTGGCATAGACCAACGGCAACATGACATTTTCGAGCGCGGTTAACTGGGGTAACAGGTGAAACTGCTGAAACACAAAGCCCAGTTTACGATTGCGGACGTGGGCGAGCGCCGTATCATCTAAGGTTGAGACATCCATGCCATCCAGGTAATAGCGTCCGGATGTTGGCTTATCCAGGCAACCAATGATGTTCATCATCGTCGATTTGCCGGAACCCGAAGCACCCATAATTGAGCAATATTCCCCCTGCTCAATCACGAGATCCACACCAGCCAACGCGCGGACTTCCGTTTCGCCAGTGCCATAGATTTTATAGATATCTTCCAGACGGACAATCACAGAGGTAGGCATAGGAGGTGTGAACAAGAGGTGAGCATGAATTAAGCACTGCGGAGAGCGACGATCGGATCAAGTTTCGCCGCTTGACGGGCAGGGACAACGCCAAAGAAGAGTCCAATGCCACCCGAGACACCAACGGCAACCGCGATCGCTCCTGTCGAAACCCCAGCTTGTAAGGGGGTAAACGCCCCGATCAGCAGAATTCCTCCAACACCGATCGCCGTTCCCATTAAGCCACCTGCCGCCGACAGAATCACCGCTTCAATCATGAACTGGATCAAAATGTCCTGCTGGGAAGCACCGATCGCCTTCCGCAGACCGATTTCCTGCGTCCGCTCAGTCACCGACACCAGCATGATATTCATAATGCCAATGCCACCGACTAACAGCGAGATTGCCGCGATCGCTGCCAGCATTGCCGTTAAGCCGCCCGTGATTGTGCCGACAATATTCAGAATGTCTTTCTGAGTTTGCACCGTAAAGTCATCTCGATCGGTGATCTTGTGGCGCAGTCGTAACAGGTTGGTAATCTGAAATTCAGCCGCACGAATACTGGCTTCGTTCTTGGCTGAAATCGAGATAAAGGTCAAATCCAGTCCATAGGGGGAAGTTTGTCCCGCTAAACGGTTTGCCTGGGTCGTAATCGGAATATAAACCGCATCATCCTGGTTGTTGCCCAGAAATGCGCCCTTCGATCGCAGTACGCCAATCACCTGAAAACTCAAGCCCCGGATGCGGATCTGTTCCCCGATCGGATCGCGGTTGCCAAAAAACCGGGTTGCCACATCCGATCCCAGTGCCACCACCTGAGTATTGCGCTCCACATCCTGATTGGAGATAAACCGCCCCCGCGCCATATCAAAGTTGCGGACAGAGAGGAATTCTGGCGTTGTCCCCACCACCAGGGAATTGGTATTCAGGTTGCGATACACCACAGGGAGTTGACTCTGCCGTTGTGCCGCCACTTCATTAATCGAGGGCACTTGAGCCGCGATCGCCTTCGCATCCTCCAAGACTAGCGTTCGTGGTAGATCAAAGGTACGGTTGCGGGCTTCCCGACTCCCTGGCGTAACAAACAACACATTCGGGCCCAGAGACTCAAACTGTTCGGATGCCAGCTTTTGCGCCCCCTGACCAATCCCAATCATGGCAATCACCGAGGCATTGCCAATAATGATGCCTAACATGGTCAATGTACTGCGGAGCTTATTAGCCGTCAGGGTTTTGACCGCCATTTTGCTGCTTTCAACTAAGTCCATATTTGCCCCTACGCAACCAACCTCAATTGGCTTCTCAATTGGCTTCTCACTACTGCTGTTGATTCATCCCTTTGGTAATGTCGTCCAGCCTTTGACCTTCCGGCAACTCGACAAACACCGCATCTCCGATCTGCACACCCTCTAACACCTGGGTTTCGTTACCAATGCTGGAGCCGATCGTCACAGGCTGGAACCTCGGTTTATTGTTACTACCAGGAACCAACACTCCGGTCTGTCCTCTATTGGTGACGATCGCCACACTAGGAACCATTAAGGCATCTTGCAAGCGATTCCCCAGGAACGCCACATCCGTCGTCATCCCCGATCGCAATTGATCCTTCCCGGAGGTGATCCGAATTCGCACTTCAAAGGTAATCACCCCTCGTTGCGTGGCATCTTCCTTCGCTTCCGGCGAAATCAAGCGCACAGATCCTTTAAAGGTTTGGTTAGGAAACGCATCGGTTTTGATTTCCACCGCCTGACCGGGCTTAATTTGACCAATGTCCACCTCTGGGACTTTCGCCAAAATTTCCAGGTCATTCGCCAGGGTGACGATCGACGTGGCGGCTGAGGTACTGGAGGCAAAGCTAGTCGGAGTTACATAATCCCCCACCACCGCATTCTTTTGGGTAATGATGCCCGCAAACGGAGCTTGGATCTCGGTATCCGCCAGTTGGGTGTCAATCCGTTGCAGATTAGCTCTCGCACTATTCACCTGGGCGATCGCCTGCTGAATCTCCTGAGTACGCGGTCCATTTTCCTGTTGATTCAACTGTTGCAGAGCATTATTCAACCGGGCTTTCGCCTGCTCTAGATTAGCTCGGGCACTCTGTTGTTCATTCAATACTTCATCTAAGCGATCGCGGGTAATCGCCCCTTCTGCCTGCAAACTTTGGTTCCGCGCCACTCGGGTACTGGCTAGATTTAACCGCACCTCCGCCGCGTTCACCTCTGCCCTCGCCTGATCTACCGTTGCCTGCGCTTGATTGATCACCTCCGGTCGCGTCCCCGCCTGTACCAGAGAAAGATTCGCCTGGGCACTTGCAACTTCCGCCGCCGCTTGACGACGTTGGGCTTCCAGTTCGCTGCTATCCATCCGGGCAATCAACTGTCCCTGACTCACGCGATCGCCCTGTTCCACATACAGAGCCGCCAACCGTCCCGCCTGCTTCGGATTCAGGTTAAGTTTCTGTACCGGAATCACATCTCCACTCGCCGTAATCCGGACGACTACATCTTTGGCTTGCACAGGCACAGTCAGATTACTCACCTGCGGTGGCGGTGAAAGTGCCGGACGCACAGCCAGATAGGTTGCCGCCGATGCACCTACCAGTCCAGCCGCAACGAAACCGACCATCCAGGGGGAGGTCTTTTTGGTGACTTGATTAATCAGCGGGAGTTGCATAATCGGGGAAAGTCAAGAATAAGAGAGAGTAGCGAAGGGCTGAAATTTGCTGGAAACTTCAGATAACAGTCGATTCACTTGTCGAACATCAGATAGCCGGACACACCCTACTGTGGTTTGAGCCGTTGTTGCTCCCAGCGATCGAGCATTAAGGGCAGTTCTCGTTCACAAAAGGCGTGCATATCCCGCATTTCCTCCAGGCGGCAGCGCAAATTCGGATCTTCTTCTTGAAGTAACTCCAAGCCGCGTTCCGCTAATTGCCGAAACGCAGTAATCTGTGCCATCCGTTGTTTGGTTAACTCAGACCAGGCATTTAACTTAATCCGAAAGTAGTCTCGACGTTGCCCAGGCAAACTGATCCGTTCAATTAACCCAATTTGCACGAGGAGCCGAGTCATAGTGCTGATCGAGCCTTTACTCGCCTGCAACACTGCCGCTAACTCACTGGGGGATTGATGCGGCGGATTTGAGATCAGCAACCAGCCAAACACCCGTCCTGCCATACGAGGCAAACCGACCATTTCAAACAGTAGACCCACCTCTTCAATAAAGTGTTTCTGTTCAAACTGCCGTTGCTCGTAACTGACACCGGTATTACTGGTACTAATTGGGTTGGCGACATCCATAGGTATAACTTAACATATCTTAATTTAATTAGTTTAGTGTTTATTGAACAGGCTAAACACTATGGTTGTCATAGACGACTAGCGGATGAGATGATAAATTCATCTTGTTCAGTAATTACTGAACATTCTAATCAAGGTGTAAACACTCTGTATTCCCCTAAGTGGGTGAATCGCCAAGGTCAGCCCCCCAGCAAAATTCCTGTTTTTCAGGATGACTGCCATTATTCCTACCAAATTGATTGTTGGGTTTTCGGTATGATGAGGGGTGGTAAGCTTGCTGTCTGGTGGCTGCAAATGCTAAGAAGGAGGTCTCTATCATGCACTGGATAGCTTCAGATCTCCTGATGCTGTCAGCCCCAACTCTGGATTAGCTCGAAGTTTCGGTGCTGCATCCACAGTCTTACTTGATAAAAATTGCACAAAGTTTGCGGATTCGTTCGCAGATTAGTTGCATTCAGTAGAATAAGCTGACTGATGCATGTGCAACCTGCCTGTAATAAGAGCCTATGAGTCCTTCGCCCGATCGCTCCTCCAAGTCCCCCAAATCTCCGTCACCTGAACCCACGGCTACCACACCTCCAGAAAGTTCACCCACGGAGTTGACCCCACCTGCTGCTCCGCATGTAGATTCTACAGAGGCTGACCCTGTAGATGCCGTGGCTGAACCAGCGGATGCGGCTCAAGCTGAAGCGAGTGCCCCGATTTTGCAGCGTCCACCGATGCGACCCGTCGCCCGCCCCCAGCCGCCAGCCCCACCCGTTAGCCCAGCCAAACCTGCTGCCCACAGTCCAACTTCCGCCAAGCCAGACGGTATCGCTTCACCCGCTAGCTCTGTTCCGGCTAGCGGCGCTCCAGCCCTCAATGATGCTGAACTGCAAGCCGCCCTGCGGCAGCAACCGATTCCGCCGCCCAGTGAGCCCAAGCAATATCGTGCGATCGGCTTAGTTCGTGGACGCTATACGCCATCTGAGGAAGAATTTACCTGTGGCACTGTGATGACTGCCGACAATACTGAACTGAAGGCTGTGCTACTGGGTCGAGTCATGAGTTTGGTGCGTAACCATTTAGATCTGGCTCAAGAACACCTGTGGGTGGTTTATCCGCGCACTCGGGAAGCTAGCCAGGAATTGCACGTCCAAATTATGGGGGTGTGGGAACCCGAAACTCTGAAGAAGGATGAGGCAGAGGAGACGGAGGCAAGCGAAACAGCACCAACTCCCAGCCCTGAACCCCTATTAGAAGATGGCTTTTTCTCCATTCGGGGTGAGGTCGTGTTCTTATCTCCGGAAGAAAACCATGTGGTGGTGAAAATTCAGCAGGCTCCCCGTAAGAGTTCGCAAAAAGCCAAAGCCTTTAAGCTGAATCTGCAAGGAAATTTACCGGGTACTCGTACCGTCGGCTACTTCTGGGATTTACAAGTTAAACGCCAGGATAATGCCCTTCTGATTGCCGATGGCACGTGTATTGGGCTAACTCCCCCTCGTAAGAAAACGCCCGGTGAAGAGTCAGACAGACGGGGCAGACCACCCAAAAAATTCTTTGGTGGGGGAGGTCGAGGTGGAGCCCCCGGACGGACTGGCGGCAGCCGCCCCCCCGTTGGATCGGGAGCCCCCGGTGGAGCAATCGGGAGCCCGATGCCGAAACGCCGCGATCCTGCGTCTAAGCCAGTTAAACGGACTGAACCGGGTAGCGAAGAATAACTTCACCCAGGCAACAGTCACTATTAATTCAGCAAGCATCAAGGCTCATGGGGTAGAAAAAATACCTTGTGAGCCTTGATGCTAATCGATCGCCAATTGAGAGCCACCCCAGACATTTTGCGGCAGAAAACTGCGATCGGCGGGAATGGGAGCCACGGCTTCCGTTAACTGGAATTCTCCCGCTGCGATCCACTGCTTCAGTTCTATAGCCACTTGCCGGGATAGATACAGGCTTGCCAGGGGAGCGACTCGCACAGGCTTCCCATCAATCACAATCCGGCGAGATTTCAGTTGGGCATAGCTGACTAAGCCAAAGGTGGGACGAACACGGCGGGGAATCGAGAAATCGACGATCGGCGCGACTAATTCATGATCCTGCACCGCACACCGCGCGACGACTTCCTCCTGCAAAACGGGTAACGGAATCCCCACCCCCAACATCAGGGAAGATCCATAACTGCGGAAGTGACAGCCCCGCACCCACCTGGGAGTCATTTGCTTGGCATCCCCAATTAATGCCAAAGTTGCCGCCGGACCGATCGGGGTATGGTTCGGCAACCGCTTTTGCAACGGAAAGTGTTGAGTGCCTTCCCAGGCGACATAGCCAATTCCACCCCCCAGAAAAATGCGGGTGCCAATCCCGACCAGTTGCAGATCGGGATCATTCAATAAAGGAGATAACGCCCCTGGATTGGAAAACACGGCATTGCCCAATCTCGGTTGCAAGGGCCCCAGGTAGGTAAATAAGGGTCGATCGCCACCATTCACGCCCACAATAAAATTCTGATAGACATTGCGAGGATTAAACAGATAAAACTGGTTGATCGTGTCGCGAGTAATCGTCGTTTCAAAAGAAGCCCGAGGATAGCAGTCGGTCACCTGCCCGATCGCCCGCAGATGCACCGGCTTACCAGCGATCAAATCCTCAATCACATCACCACCACCACGATCGCGGACTTCTTCCCCGTCTCCCGGTTCGCTGACCTGAGTTGCCCCTAAATACAGATCGACGGCTCCAAACCCGGAGTATGCCGGAACACCATCTAACCAACACTGGCGAATTTTGATCGGTGGATCGGTATGCCCCAGATTAATGATCGCCCCTGAGGATTCCATCGGCTCAAACGTTCCAGTGGTAATCACATCCACCTGTTTTGCAGCTTCCGTCACCCCAATTTCCGCCACCCGCGCCTTCAGTTCCTCCACGGTCCAGACGGTGACCGTTTGGCGGCTAATTTTGTCATTAATCTCAGCGATCGATCGCATAGTTATTGTTGAGCCAACTTTGGAGTGCGCCCGGTTAAGCCGACCATTAAGCGGAGAGCCAGTAACCGAATCGGGCGGATGGTGTTCAGCATGGCTAAGCCCAGACGACGTAGAACGACGATCGGCAGGAATGTGTTAGAAAACATTCGGTTCAATAGATCAGTAAAGCCAAGGATGATCCAGTTTTCTGATCGTCGCCAGCGATCGTATTGCCGCAATACCTTTAAACTACCGATGTCCTCACCCTCCTGGTGAGCTTGCTGTAATACCTCTGCTAGAGCCGCCGCATCTCGGAAACCCATATTTACCCCTTGTCCACCTACGGGATGACAACAATGAGCCGCATCGCCAATTAGCGCCAGTCGAGGTAAGGTATAGCGGCGACTTTGCATTAATTGGACGGGAAACACATAGCGATCGCCAACTAGCGATAGCTGACCCATTTGATCACCATACCGTTGTTGCAGCGCCGCTAGAAATTCAGCTTCTTCCAAGGCGACGATCGCTTCAGCTGCCGCTTTGGGAGCCGTCCAAACAATTCGGCAAATGTTATCGGGCAACGGCAGAATCGCAAAGGGGCCGTCGGGCTGAAACCGTTCGTAGGCAATATTTTGATGGGATTTTTCGGGCTTGATAAACGCCACGACACAGGATTGCCAGTATTGCCAGCCATCTGTGGTAATGCCAGCCTGTTGCCGAATCGGCGATCGCGCTCCATCTGCCGCCACTAATAACCGCGATTGAACTTGCCGTTGTTCACCAGCAATATTGAGGGCTAAGTCAACGCGATCGGGGTGATACTCAACTTGAGTGAGTTCGGCTGGACAGAGATAGGTGACATTCGGACACTGTTGGACAAACTCTCGGAGGGCATCCAGTAACACCCGATGTTCCGCCACATAACCCAACTCATCTGTGGCTAGATCCTTGACAAAGAACTGCACGACATTGGGATAGTTGGCATCCGAGAGCCGAATTTGCTCGATCGGGTTGACTAAAGGACGAATCCGATCCCAAACTCCCATACCTTGAAAAATCCGGCTTGCCAGCAGATTAATGTGGTAGGCCTGCCCTCGCGCCACGGCTGCCGAATCTGGTTTAGCTTCTATCACCAACACCCGTAAATCCGACGGCTTCAGGGCACAGGCTAAGGCTAATCCGACTAAGCCACCCCCGACGATCGCGAGATCGTAGTCCAGAGAACGTTGGGTATTCTCAGAGGCTTGCGGAACTGGAATCGTGGCGTGTTGCTCTACTCGCATCGACAGATTGAGAAATGTAACAAACAAGCTGGCTGTTTCCATTGTGACGCGAACTGCCAGTGCTATCAACCATGACGGACAGACGCAGCAAACCGTTACAATAGTCTGGCGTAAGTTAGGGCAAAAGGCGATCCATGCGTATTTCTTTAAACTGGTTGCGAGAACTGGTTGATATCACCATGCAGCCAGAAGCGTTGGCTGACATGCTAACGATGGCAGGGTTTGAAGTCGAGGAGATTGAAGATCGACGCACCTGGGCAGATGGGGTCGTGATCGGCAAGGTGCTGGACTGCCAACCTCACCCCAACGCCGATAAATTGCGAGTCTGTCAGGTCGATATTGGCGCAGAAAATCCGTCTCAAATTGTCTGTGGTGCCGCTAATGTCAAGGCTGGCTTGTATGTGCCCGTAGCCACACTAGGCACAGTCCTACCAAGAGTGCAGCCGAATGGCTTGAAAATTAAACCGGCTAAACTGCGGGGCGTAGCGTCTGAAGGGATGATCTGTTCCCTGGCAGAACTGGGACTAGCCAAAGAGTCGGCAGGGATTCATAGCTTTGAGGGCGCAGACCTGAAGCCAGGAACCGATGTGCGTTCTCTGTTGGGCTTAGATGATGTCATTCTAGATTTAACTTCGACCGCTAACCGAGCCGATGCCCTCAGTATGGTCGGGATTGCGCGGGAAGTGACAGCCCTGACGGGAGCGGCGTTAAAATTACCCCAACCTCCTGATCTCTCGACGAAATCAGACACCAACCTGTTATCCCTCAAGATCTCCGAGCCGCAAGCTTGCCCTGCCTATTTTGGCACCGTGATTGAGCAGGTGACGATCGCGCCCTCGCCCCTCTGGTTACAACAACGGTTACAGTCAGCAGGCATTCGTCCGATCAATAATGTCGTTGATGTCACCAACTATGTGTTGCTGGAATGGGGGCAACCGCTCCATGCCTTCGATCGCGATCGCCTCACTACCGTTAATCCCTCTGCTCAACCTTTACAGATTGGGGTGCGGTTTGCCGAAGCCGGAGAAAAGCTGAAAACTCTCGATGGGCAAGAACGGACGCTGAGTGAACAGGCTTTACTGATTACTGCGAACAACCAAGCCGTTGCCCTGGCAGGCATTATGGGCGGTGAGGATACTGAAGTCCATGAGGGTAGCCAGAATTTGATGCTAGAAGCGGCTTTGTTTGATGCTGCCGCCATTCGTCGCTCTGCCCGATCGCAGGGCCTCCGTACTGAAGCCTCTGCTCGATTTGAACGGGGCATTAACCAAGCCGAACTGGAACTAGCCTGTCGTCGTGCCGTCCAACTGATTACGGAGTTAGCTGGCGGTGTGGTTCAGGCACAGGCAGTTGCCGATAACCGTAGCACCCATTTGAGTACAACGCGATCGATCGAACTGCGCCTAGAACGGGTAAATCAGATTCTTGGTCCCGTCAATGTCGGTGAGGATGTGGGTGAACTGCAAGCCGCTGATGTCGAACGGACGCTGAAAGCATTGGGCTGTGAAGTCACACCCACTACAGAGGGCGGCTGGACGGTCACGGTGCCACCCTACCGTTACCGGGATTTGGAACGGGAGATTGACCTGATCGAAGAAATTGCGCGGCTGTATGGCTATAACAATTTCTGTGAAACCTTACCCGACAAAACCGAACCGGGCTACCTCTCGCCGGAACAAGCCCTGACTCGCAAACTGCGGGAAATCTTCCGAGCGGCAGGATTAACCGAAGTCCTCCACTATTCGTTGGTCAAACCAGGATTACCAAGACAGGTAGTGTTAAGTAATCCCTTATTCCCCGATTACTCCGCTCTCCGTACCGATTTACTAGCCGGACTAATTGATGCTTTTCAATACAATTTGGAACAGGGTAACGGTGGCTTAAACGGCTTTGAAATTGGTCGCGTATTCTGGTCGGAAGAAGACGGGCTGCGGGAAGCTGACGCGATCGCCGGTATTTTCGGTGGCGACCCAACTCAAGGTAAATGGACTCAGGCGGGACGCGAACAACCCATATCCTGGTTTGAAGCCAAAGGGCTACTAGAAAGCGTCTTCTGTCGATTAGGCTTAACCGTGGAATATCAACCCGATCGTCGCGATGAGCGGTTACATCCCGGTCGCACCGCCTCTTTGTGGTTAGGGGGCGATCGCCTGGGCACCTTTGGTCAACTCCATCCCCAACTGCGGCAAGAACGCGGCTTACCCGATCAGGTCTATGCCTTTGAGCTAGATCTGGATATTTTGCTGGTGAATTTAGATCAGGACGAGCGGCGCGTTCCCGTGTTTAAACCCTTCTCGACCTATCCCGCCTCCGATCGCGATATTGCATTCTTTGTCAGCACTGAGGTTTCCGTTACCGAAATTCAACGACTAATTACCAAAACGGGTAAACAACTGCTGGAATCCGTGGAATTGTTTGATGAATACCGGGGCGATAATGTCCCCACCGGACAACGGAGCCTTGCCTTCCGGTTAATTTATCGCGCCAGCGATCGCACCTTAACCGAAGCGGACATTGAACCGGTGCATCAAAAAGTCCGGGAAGCCCTGGTGGAAAAATTCCGGGTCGATCTGAGAAGTTAATCCTGTGGAGAACCGCGATCGTTCGACTGGGCGATCGCGGCTCTGACGATTCCCTCAATGAAATTTTTATTAATTACAAACGATTGCGCTATGACCAAATATGTCCTCTGGGGAAGCTATTGCGAGAATGTCCTGGAAAAGCGAGCGCCCTATCGCCAAGCCCATTTAGACGGGTTAGCTCAACAAAAAGAATCTGGAGTTTTGCTCACGATCGGACCGACCAAAGACCTGACGAAAGTGTTTGGCATCTATGAAGCCGAAGACGAGGCAACGGTGCGGCAATTAATCGAATCCGATCCCTATTGGCAAAACGGGATTTGGACAGACTACGAAGTCCGAGAGTGGATTCAAGCCATTTAGCCATCCCTTACAGGCGGAGCGCTTGGCGATGAGCCATAACTTGAGACGGTTCAATCTGCGTCACTGCCTCATCTAAAGGCAGCACTCGGATAAGTTGGTTAAACACATTTACCTGATACACTTTCCGGTTGGTGATATCCAAACCCGTGAGCCAGCCACTCTTGGGATGATACGCGCCGGTATCAATATCGAGCCAGCCACAGCCCCGAGCCAGTTCTCCAGGCGCAACCTTGGGGAAGGTAAAGGTAATCGTATGTCCGGTAATGATTAACTTATCGGCAAAGTACGGTTCAGAGATGCTGTGAAATTCTTCGCGAATCCAGCAAAAGTCTTGAGTCGTTTGATCGGCGATCGGCAGGAGGGGATGCAGTCCAGCGTGAACTAACCAAACATCTCCTAAATCCAGGTAGGCGGGCAAAGTTTTAAACCAATCTAAATGTTCTAGCAGAATACCCGCATCCCCATAGCTAGCCACCGTAGCGCGTCCGCCGCTATATAACCAGGCTTGTAGGGTGGGGGTAAATGGGTTGCCTTTGGGAAACGCATCGAGCATTAATTGTTCATGATTCCCCAGTAGACAGGTATAGCCACTTTGTTGCACAAAACTGACGACTTGCGCACTATGAGGACCGCGATCGATCAAGTCTCCTAAAAAGTACACCTGATCCGACTGACCCGGAGCAATCTCCTCCAGCAGCGCCATTAAACCATCGTAATGACCATGCACATCACCGATAATAATGCGCCGATGGGAAGAGTCACTCATGCGATCGCCTTTTACATCCTCTAGACAAGTCACTATTGCTGCCCGCCTTGTTCAAATCGTCGGCAGTATCTCTGCTGGTTGCAGTGATTACACTCACTAAATTCATTATGCCCTGATTTTTTCTGGACTCTAACCAGGGGTACTAAAGATCACATTCCCACCCAAAAAGTTTACTAAGACTTTATCGGGGAACAGCAATGGTGAAGTTGTCAAGAGGTAGGCGACTTTCTGCTATTGAGTCAGCGCTCTCAAGAAGCGTTGCATCTCTGCAATCAACCCCCGTCGCGGTGGTTTATCTCCACCCAGAGCTTTGGCAAAAATTGCATCCAATGTTTCTACGGAGGGCTTCATCAATTCTTCAGCAATCAGGGTATACCCGTCCTCCTGCTCTAGCCACACTTGCCAGGGGGAAGGATAGCAGCGCAAAATTGCCGCGCCATCCAGGGGACGGAGATAGTAACAGGGTTCGATCGTCGCTAAAAAGCGTTCCCGCACCTTGCGTGCCGAGTAGCCCAAACCGACTGTACCGATATCCTCCAACTGGGGATTGAATAACACCACTGGGCGTTCTCCAGCCGCATCACAGACCTGTTCGACTGGAGCCACTTCCACCGAGGTCGGCGCTACGATCAAAAAGGCTTGATCCTCCGGCGCTACCAGTTCCGTCACCGTACTCGTCTGCCGAGAACCCGCCACATCCAAACTACTCAGGCAATACGGGACATCGCCCCAATCCCGCCGCGCCAACGCCGCCGCTCCTGCATCTGAGAAGAAAATTTTCAGCCCCGAACCTAGTTCTGCAAAGATCGACAGAAACTGATGGGCAGGCTCTAAGGGCTTCAACTCGGGAATCAGGATTTCGATCTGAACTCGCGTGTAGCCAGCCGCCAGGGCTGCCTGAGTTGCCGTCCGAGCCTGATCGATCGCGGCATCGAGGGATTGGGGAAAGTCCGTCATAGTTAACCGTTCTAGAGGGTTAAGGATTGGGGATTGGTTTCAATTAAGGCAGCAAGATCCTTGAGGAAGGCGGCGGCATGGGCACCGTAAATCACCCGATGGTCACAGGTAATATTCACCTGCATTTGCCGTTTCACCCCCATCATGCCATCAGCGGTCGCCACCACCGTTGGTAGAGAAGCCCCGATCGCCAGAATCGACCCCATCCCGGGAGGCAGAATCGCATCAAACCGATCGACCCCAAACATCCCTAAGTTTGATATGGCAAACGTGCCACTGTTGTATTCTTCCGGTTGCAGTTGCTTTGCCCGAGCGCGATCGACCAGATCCTTCCAGGCGCGGGATAGGGAGTAAATATCCATCTGATCGGCACTCCGCAGCACTGGGGTAATCAATCCCCCGTCATCCATTGCCACGGCTACAGCAATATTGATCGAGGCAGGATAATTAATGCTGTTATCGACAAAGCTCGCGTTCAGTAACGGATGTTTTTGTAGCGTCACGGCAACCGCTTTAGCCAATAGCGCCGTCATTGTCACCCCTTTGGACTTAATTTGCTTATAGAGCTTGTCCAGGGCATCGGTCGTGATCGTGTAGCCCACATGGTAAGTGGGAACGTCCAGACTGACCAGCATGTTGCGAACTACCGCATTTTGCAGAGTGGTCAACGGGAGTTTTTGCCCCGCCACAGCCGGCATCACTGGAGCGGCAACGGCAGGTTTAGGGGCTACAACCGTAGGAGCCGGAGTTGCCACTGGAGTTGCGGGTTTCGCCCGACCAGCCGCCGCTTCCACATCCTCAGCCACAATTCGACCGTGGGGCCCTGACCCCTTGAGTGTATTCAGATCAACATTAAATTCTTTCGCTAACTTGCGGGCGCGGGGAGAAGCCACAATCCGCCCATTCCGAGCGCTACCATTCGTTGGGGGGGGAGCCGTCGCTACTGGAGCCGGACTCGCTGCCGCCGCTTGAGGTTGTTCGGTTGGTGCCGGAGCACTGGCAGGTGCCGATGGGGTGGAGCCAGCCGCTCGTTGTTTCGCTTCGGCAATTTCGGCTTCCGTTTCTGCAATCAGGGCGATCGCCGCACCAACTGGGGCACTGTCTCCCGCTGGCACCACGATCGTTGCCAGAAAGCCTTCATAGAAGGATTCCACATCCATGTCTGCCTTGTCCGACTCAACCACCACAATGGTTTCGCCTTTTTCAACTTTGTCACCGGGCGACTTGACCCAGGACACAATTTTTCCCTCAGTCATCGTGGAGCTGAGAGCAGGCATAAAGACTTCGTTGATCATGGAGCGGATTTCCCAATGAGAACTAGTACAACAATGTGGTTGATCGGGTCAAAGTTAGCGGGCGATCGCCGCCCTAATCCTTGTTCCCCATAATTTGCCAGATCAAATTTTACTAGGATTAGTCCCCAGAAAACCTGACTCGATCAGCAAACAATGAACAAGTTAAGCAGGCTTTAGGAAAACTTCCCGGCAGCGATCGCAAAAATCCTGATGATTGAGAGTTCTGGTACGACTCGATACGTCAGGAGTTGGATTGAGTTGATAGTCTAGTTTTAGAATCTGACAGTCCAGGCTTTGAGCTGAAGCAAGGGGTTATACTGAACCGCGAATTGCCTCAACGACACCATCGCGCAGCAGCACTTCTACCTGCATTTTCTCGATCAAATTATCACCAACTTCCACCCGAAATACACTATCAATTTGTCCCTGGTTGACCTCTTGATCCAGTTCCAGCATTTGCACTTGCTGAAGCTGTTGTAAGACCTGATTTTTTTGCTCTAAAAACTCACTCTTTTTCTGATTCACCTGTATCTGAATACTTTCAATTTGCTGCATGGTTTCAGGCCCAGGGGGCTTGAGGCTTTGCTTTTGGATCTCGGAGATCATCCGCTGTGCCTGCATTTCCAACTGCTGAAGTTGATTGTCAATCTGATTAATTTGGGCTTGCAGTTGTTGCTGTGCTTCTTCTTTCCAACGAGGTGTGACAATCGCTTTTACGTTGACCGATCGCTTTAGGAGCAGATGAGATGGGGAGACATCCATAAACGCTTGATTAGAGTGTGTTAAGGTCAAGGTCACAGTTCCGTCAGCAGAATTCTGACAGAGATTTACCGATACAACCGAGTTGCGTGTCGTCTTGAGCGAAAAGCTAATGCCTGCTTAGACTACTTGCTGGGAGGCTAGTGCCCCATCGACGACCCCTATCGGCAACTCAAGATTTAATCATTGCAAGTAGCCTGGTCGCACAAACGACCGCCGCATTAAGCAAACATGTCGTTAATCATACCCTGGTAGCGCTCCATCACGACATTTCGACGAATTTTTAGCGTTTGGGTCAGCAAGCCATTTTCGATCGTAAAGGGTTCTTGCAACAAGCGGAACGCTCCAATGCGATCGTCCAATCGGTAGCCCGGACGGCTCTGGTTTTCGCGGTTCAGTTCTTGCCGTATTAAGTCCTGAAGGGGTTTGTTGTCCACAATAGTTTCTGGGGAAAGCGTCAACCCTTGGGTCGCCGCCCACTGCTCTAATGCTTCGACATTAGGCACAATCAAGGCTCCCAGCATTTTTTCATCCTGTCCCACCAACATGATCTGGTCAATATAGGGACTGCGGAGACAAGCATCCTCGATCGGCTGGGGTTCAATATTTTCACCGTTCGTCAGGACGATCGTATCCTTTTCCCGTCCTGTGATCACCAGGTCATTTTCAGGAGTCAGCCAACCCAGGTCGCCACTATCAAACCACCCAGCCGGATCGATCGCCTTGCGAGTTGCCTCCGGATTGTTGTAATAGCCCTGCATGATTTGTGGACCCCGCAGCAGGATCAGCCCTTTTTTTCCTTGCGGTAGGGGTTGGCGGGTTTCAGGATCAACAATCTGGACTTCAGTGCCAGGAATCGGTTGTCCGGCAGACCCACGCAGATTATGCCAGGGACGACGCGCATTCGTCACCGGCGACGTTTCGGTTAGTCCATACCCTACCAGCAAATCAACCCCGATAATTTCAAAGAATTCATCAATATGTTTTGCCAGGGAACCACCCCCACTGATGGCATAACAAAACTCTCCCCCCGTGACGGCAGTTCGGACTTTCCGATAGACCAGCCGATCGCCGAGGGCATGAAAGGGAGCCAGGAGCATGGCTTTGATAGATGCCAGTAGCCGCTCGATCGGGGTGGGCTGCAAATTCAGCAGATCCATGCCCTGCGATAAGCGGCGGGCTTGCACATAGGGCTGGCTTTTGCCTAAAAAGAAGTGAATTAATTTCTGACGGCTGGCGGGCTGTTCCCGGAATTGCTTCTGGATCGATTCATACACCGATTCCCAAATCCGGGGCACACTCACCATGTAGTGGGGTTTGAAGTCTTTTAGATCTTTCTTGATCGTGCGAATACTGGTGTAAATTTGGGTGCAACCCTGGGATAACAAAAAATATTCCGCTGCCCGTTCATAGCTGTGCCAGGTCGGCAGAATACTCAGGATACGATCGCCCTGGCGCGGTTGCACAACGCTTCCTAAGGTAGTCACTTGATGCAGCAAATTACCGTGACTTAACATCACCCCTTTCGGTTTACCCGTTGTCCCAGAGGTATAAATTAACGTTGCCAGATCCGTTAATTGCAACTGCACCGGTTGCAAAGACTGATGCGCTCCTATATTCATCAATTGGGAGAAATTCAGCACCTTAAGTTCCGCATCTTCTGCCGGAGTTTCATCACTTAATAGCACCGCAAATTGCACCGGGAAATTATTCAGCCGTGAGCGAATTTTTGTCAGCGTCGCCAGATCTTCTACCACCAGCGAGATCGCGCCACTATTTTCGAGCAAGAACCATAATTCATCTCGATCAGCCTGGGAACTCCGCACTGCGTTCACGGCTCCAGCCGTCATAATGCCCTGATCGGCAACCAACCAGCGAGGACTATTATCGGCAAACAAGGCAACGCGATCGCCCGGTTTAATGCCTAATGCCTGTAATCCCGCCGCAAATTGACACATTTGGTCATAAAGCTGGCTGTAGGTCAGTTGCACAGGCGGTTTTAAGTGAGGAGCATGGAGCGCTACAACTGAACTGAAGCGTTGAGCCGCAATCGCCCACACTTCTGGAATTGACTGAGCATCGCTATAGTCCACTAAGGATTGGAGATAACGACGTTCTCGATCGGTCATGGGATAGTCAGTGGCGCGGCTCATACCTTCTCTCCTAAAACCTGAAGAATTATCCGGACGGCTAAAGATGGGTCTGTTGTTCCAACCCTAGTCGAGCAATTGGCAGTTAATAGCGATAATTCAGACACAAATTAATTTGTCTATTCAATCGCTACGATAGATTAAACTCAATCGTTTAAGTGGGATACAGCTTTCTCAAGCCATTCTAAGATAGTGGGAAAACGTCACCGTCAATCATCCCTGAAATGGCGGTGCGATCGTCATCAGCTAATTTCTGCTCTCAATTCTGACGTTTGTTCTAGCTTAACTCTGAATATCAGAACTCATTCTGATTGTGCTTTTACACACCCAAATGTATACACCCAAATCCTGCAATTGATTGACTTCCAGCAAAGATGTCAATTAGTGGGAATGGGATCGATTTCTACATAGTTTTTCAAATTTTTTCATAATTAATCCCAACCCAGGCTTGCATCAAAACCGGGGGGTTCGTTAAGCTGCAAGCAATCCCGATTCATCCATAGCGAGACAACCGTTTATGCCCAAAGCCATTTGGAATGGTGCCGTCCTGGCAGAAAGTAATCAGTGTGAAGTGGTAGAAGGAAATCAATACTTTCCACCCGACTCGATTCATCAAGAGTATTTCAAAGACAGCAATACCCATACCACCTGTGGCTGGAAAGGAGTCGCCAGCTATTACAGCATTGAAGTCGATGGCCAGGTCAACAAAGACGCTGCCTGGTACTATCCCGACCCCAAAGAGGCAGCTAAAAACATCAAAGGTTACATTGCCTTCTGGAAAGGCGTAAAAGTTGAAGCGTAGTTCGTAGAACCAACCCACCTGGCGTTAACCCCTAGTCTGGGTTGGTTGGTCAACTCGTTTAATTAAACGGTTGCAGTTCAGGAGCTGTCTGATCCATCGATCGTGGTTGCAGTAACAAACCATATTCCAGACCTTCGACAACCGCATGGTAAGAGGCTTCCAGAATATTGCCGGAGACTCCTACCGTCGTCCATCGGTGGGAACCATTGCTGGATTCTACCAACACCCGGGTTTGGGCAGAGGTACCAGCAGCACCATCGAGAATCCGCACTTTATAGTCTGTGAGATAAAAGGTTTCAATTTCAGGATAGAAATTAATCAACGCCTTGCGTAACGCCGCATCTAACGCCGATACCGGACCGTTCCCTTCCGCCGCTTCCAGAATATCTTTGCCGCCAACGTTCACTTTTACAGTCGCCAGGGAATGGGCTTGCTCCTGATCGCGATCGGGAACCATATCATAATGAACCTGGAAGCCTTTGATTTGAAACGGAGAGGGGCGTTGTCCTAACACTTCTCGCATCAACAATTCAAAACTGGCTTCTGCCGCTTCAAACTGGTAGCCTTCACTTTCTAAATGCTTCAAGCGCTGAAGTAACTGCCGACAAATCGGATCCTGTTTTTCCAGTTCAATCCCAAACGTTCGAGCTTTTGCCAGGATATTACTCAGACCCGACTGATCGGAGATCACAATTCGCCGCCGATTGCCGATCGTCTCCGGTTGAATATGTTCGTAAGTCAACGGATTTCGTTCTACCGCACTGACATGAATCCCACCCTTATGGGCAAAGGCAGATAAGCCAACAAAAGGGGCATGATCATCCGGCGCAAGATTCACCACTTCACTAATGAACCGACTGGTTTCGGTTAACTGGGCTAATTGATGCTCCGCAATACAGGTAAATCCGAGCTTTAATTGCAGATTAGGAATCAGCGAACACAGGTTGGCATTACCACATCGCTCTCCATAACCATTAATCGTGCCCTGTACCATCGCGACTCCCTGCATCACCGCCGCTAAGGCATTGGCAACGGCAGTATCGGAGTCGTTGTGGGTGTGGATACCAAATTGGGGCAGGGGGGAGGGGGGGAGATGGGGAGATAGGGAGGTCGGGTCTGTGGGAGCGGATTGCAGCGATTCTGGGGCGATCGCCTGAATCACCTCTTGCACCATTTGACTAATTTCATGGGGGAGTGTCCCGCCGTTGGTGTCACAGAAGACCAACCATTCCGCCCCCGCTGCCATTGCCGTCTTCAGGGTTTCCAGCGCATAGGTGGGATTCTGTTTGTAGCCATCAAACCAGTGTTCAGCGTCATAGATCACCCGCCGACCATTGGCTTTGAGAAACGCGATCGTATCCTGAATCATTGCCAGGTTTTCGGCTAAGGTCGTCTGCAAGCCCTCGGTCACATGCAGATCCCAGGACTTACCAAAAATTGTCACCCAGCGAGTTCCGGCGGCTAGAATCGGTTGCAACATCGGATCATCAGCCGCTGCCATCCCCGGTCGGCGTGTGGAGCAAAAGGCAACCAGTTCAGCCTGGGTCAAGGGTTCCTCTTGCAAATGCCAGAAAAACTGCACATCCTTCGGATTGGCTCCGGGCCAGCCGCCTTCAATAAACGGAATCCCCAGGCGATCGAGGCGGCGCACAATCCGCAATTTATCTTCTAGAGACAGCGATAGTCCTTCACGTTGGGCACCATCTCGGAGCGTGGTGTCATAAATCCAAATGGGACGAGAGGTAGCGGAGGTCATAGAAGCTAGGAATTGAGGAATTGAGGAGAACAGTAAACCAGCGACAACAATCGTAGAAACCGGATTGAATTAATTGCTGAATAATAAATACTGTAGTGCGAATCCATGCGGAGGTGCAGGATGCCAACCATTCGAGCCCAGGGTAAGACATTTGAGTGTGACACTGGAGCAAACCTGCGGCAGGTTTTGTTACAAAATGGCATTGATGTTTACAACGGAAAAGCTACTGTAATTAACTGTCACGGTTTCGGTACCTGTGGCACTTGTGCAGTGGAAGTTGAGGGTAATGTGTCAGACCCCAGTTGGCGAGAAACCACCCGGTTATCCCTGCCACCCCACAGCGCTGGTAAACAACGGCGGCTTTCCTGTCAAACCCAGGTGCTAGGAGATGTCACGGTGACTAAATATGATGGCTTTTGGGGACAGGGCGATCGCGCCGTTTGGTAATTAGCGATAGTGGCTCAGTGCCGGATTGTTTCCTTTAACTTCCTGATGCTACCCACCCAATTGCGACTAGGATCAGGAAGTAACGGTGGTCAGCGATCGAGGCAGACATGAGCCGATTGTTCTTAGCAGGGTTGATTGTCATTGGCTTACTACTCGGCTGGCAGGTGGTACGATCGTCCTCCTGGCAGCTCAATGCTGTGAGTCAGCCCCAAAACACGCCCCAACCTCGTAGTACAGGATTTAGCGTGGCAATTCCGATCGCCGCTACGACCAGCGATCCCGCCGCTGTGCCCCAATCCCGACCCAACACCACGACACCCATGCCACCCAGCCAAATCCGACCCACCACTAAACCCGCGTTGCCGAACCGTCCGATTTCTGGTGGCTGGTAACAAGGGGAATGAGCTATGTCAATGAGTGATGTCTTAATTATTGGTGGCGGCACTATGGGTCTGGCGATCGCCTTAGAACTGCGATGGCGAGGCTTATCGGTGACTGTCCTCAGCCGTAGTTTTGCTGAAGCTGCCCTGCATGCTGCCGCCGGAATGCTGGCTCCCCAGGCAGAACAACTCCCTCCTGGGCCAATGCTCGATCTCTGTTTGCAAAGTCGAGCCATGTATCCCGACTGGACTCGTAAGCTGGAAGAGTTTACCGGCTTAGATGCGGGCTATTGGGCGTGTGGCATTTTAGCGCCAATGTATGCGGAGGAGAGGGGGAGTGAGGCAGATAGGGAAGATAAGGCAGATGGGAAGTGGGAAGCGCAGTGGCTCGATCGCGAAGCAATTCATCAGCATCAACCTGGGCTAAGTCCAGAGGTGATCGGTGGCTGGTGGTATCCCCAGGATGGACAGGTCGATAATCGGGCGTTGGCAACGGCGTTGAGAGTAGCCGTCCAGGAAGCGGGAGTCCAACTTCAGGAGGGAGTCACCGTTCACCAAATTGGCTGCCAGGACGAGCAAGTGATCGGGCTACAGACCTCGCAGGGCATGATGCAAGCGGGACATTATATTCTGGCGACAGGAGCGTGGGCACAGGAGTTATTGCCAATTCCAGTTCACCCGAAGAAAGGTCAAATGCTATCTCTCCGGCTGAATGCCGCCGATCGTCAGTCGCTATCGTTACAACAGGTGTTATTTGGTACAGGCATTTATGTTGTGCCCCGGCGGAACGGCAGGATTGTGCTGGGGGCAACCAGTGAAGCCGTTGGCTTTGCTCCCAACAACACCCCGGCTGGCATTCAAACCTTATTGGGCAATGCCACCCGCTTAGTCCCACAACTCAATCAAGTCACGATCGAGGAATTTTGGTGGGGATTTCGTCCCACAACTCCGGATGAGCTGCCCATTTTAGGGAATAGTGCTTATAGCAACCTGACCCTAGCCACAGGACATTACCGCAATGGCATTCTCCTGGCTCCCATTACCGCTCAGTTGATCGCAAACCAGGTGATTGATCCGGCGATTGCTTCCCAACTCGTCCCCTTCCACTGGTCACGCTTCCAAACCAGCACCACTGCTGCCTCTGCTGATTAAATAGCTACTAGCAGTTTATCAACTGGGCTACTTTCATCCATCTCAGGGAAAATACTATTGTTTTCCTCCGAAAAGCGAATATATTACTAAATAGATCTGGTGATTGGCTGCAATATCCTACAACGGATCAGATCAACAGAATTTCAACAAAGATTTGCTAATATTAGCCATTATGTAAAGCTCTGAATAAGTTGTACTGAGAGCATTGATATAGTTGTGACAACTGGTGTTTAGTCTACGTAATCACACCGAATCACTCCAACGGGGGATGCGGCGGTTTGGCTGTGCTGACTGCTCTATATGTTTCGGTAGATGCATCAGGGTTTAGAGGTTCCCAGTTAATGCTTATCTGGTTATTGCATAGAGAAATTTTTCCGGACAGCGACTCATGTTGAATCTGAAGCCTTCCAGTCACTCTGACCAGCGTACTCTAGGTTTCTTAAACCAGAATCCAGCGATTTCCCAATCTCTCTTAGCTGACCTAGGACATAACCTGAGCCAGGTCGCTACCATCATTGAGCCAGTTTTGAATGCCCCCAACCGTTGCGGTATCAGTGATTACTATATTCAAGCCGTCACCACAGGACGAACTGCCTTTTTAGTCACTAATTTGATGGATGAGCATGCCCATTGTGTCACGAACATTTCTACCAGTTGGTTAGTGGGACGCAATGACTCCTGCGCGATCACGCTGCCCCAAGGGACAATATCCCGTTGTCATGCGGTGATTGGTCACTCGGCTAGCCGAGGTGGGTTTTACATCATGGACTTAGGCAGTAGCAATGGCACATTCATCAATCGACGGCGGTTGCCTTCCCTGGAAAAACACCCGTTAAAGGATGGCGATCTGGTTGAGTTCAGCAAGATCCGAGTTGAATTTTTTCTATCCTGCTGGCAGCACCAACTCGTCGTCACTCAAGATACTCACTTCTAAACCGATTGATTGAACCGCGATCGGCGATCGTTGATGGGCATAGGTCATCCTCCTCAGCAACGATCGCCGATTTTGATTACAAAAAAAGATTGGCTGATGCCCCTTAGAGGATCACCAGCCAACCTGAGCAGACTCAAGCACGTTTCTCACTAACTTTTGAGCGATTGAGCCGGAACCAACTCCGAAACCAAATTGCCCAATTCCGTCCACAAAATGTCCCGTTTATACAATCCGTCTAAGCGGTGCAATAACTTGCCTCCCTTGAACACAAGGATTGTCGGTAATGTGGTAATTCGGTAATAACTGGCTAATTTAAGATTTTCATCAGCATTGATCCCCACTAGCTTTAATGGCTGTTTCCATTCCGATTGGAACCGTGTGAGCAAGGGTTCAATCATGCGACACGGCCCACACCAGGGTGCGCCAAAATGCACCAAAACGGGAGTCGAGGACTGTAAAACCTCTTTTTCAAATATTGGTTCAATCATTGAAAGCCTGCTTTTCCCCAGTACCATGCTGTTTTTAACATCATGTTTGGGATCACTCTAACAGATAAGCGGTAACTTCAGTTCAGAACCAGGCAACAAATCTACCTTCTCGTTTACCACGGCACATTTGCGGTGGCTTGAATCAATAACGGATGTGCCCACCATAAAAGTAGAATGAATCCCGCAACCCCAACATAAGCCGGACGTAGAAACTCAGTCAATTTCAAGGTTTGATGACCTTGCAGGATCGCGACAAACGGAATGACCGAAGTCCGAGCTTTAACTACCTCAAAGGCAGCCCCATAGCGATCGCTTAAACGGCGATCCCCATGCCATACCCCAAATAAGTGGTGCAGGATCAGTCCGATCGAAGTCACGACCATAAACGAGGTGCCTAACCACAAACTATGGGCAATACACCAGATGATCTGTCCCACCATTTGAGGGTGACGAGTGATGCGAATGATCCCGGTTTCATACAAATGCACCTGGGGCTTCTGTACCGCCGCAATTTCCAGCAGATTAAACGTGGCTGGGTATAGAAATAGAAACGAGATCGCTGACAACCACCAGACGATCGACTCGATCCCCGGTACTGCTTGCAGATGCCAAAGTTGCCGCCCATCATACCGATGGTTAAAGAAGTAAATAATCAACCCTGTGGCTAAGGGCAAACTCACTAGGGCAAACACCACACGATAGAGTCTGGCACCAATTCGCTGCTCACCCCAGGGCCGCAGGGCCGCTAACCCACTATGGGCGATCGCAAAGCTCAACAGTAGCCCTAGCATGATGAAGTGGCTAGGGGTTAACCAATCCGGCATGATTCCTTCACTTAATAAGCTGACTTAGAACAGAATATCTAATTCCAACTGCCGTAGATCGACGGTATAGAGATTCCCCTGCCCCTGATGCCAGGTAGCGATCACCAGTCCATAGGGTGGCAGCAGCGCGATCGCGGTGGGATGGGGCGGCCCGTCTACCTGCCCAATCATTTGACCATATCGATTCAGCAACACAATGCGACCCGTTTCTGCCATGAATATATACCCCCACGTTGCCACCGTGATCAATTTTGGGGGAATAGTCACGCCCAAGCGCTGAATTCTCAATGGTTTGAAGTCTACTAACACTACCGACGTTAGCGCACCCGGCTCTATGGCTAATACCTGGTAAGGAGTTGTCGTTGGCGTTAATTGATGCAGCGGCATCGGAATACTTAAGCTACCGATCGAGTGACCGCGCCGAGTAAATCCTTGCAGTAATAGTCCATCCAGACTGTCAGCACTGCGATGCTTCAAATGTGCCAGCATTGCCAGATGCCGATGATCCAGTGCCATTAATTGAAACGGTGGGGTTGCCTGCCGCCGCACCTCCGAAGGAATTGGACAGTGCTTGATCGGAGTCAGCGACTGGAGAGAGTGCAGATTCCACAGCGACAGCGACCGATCGACCGACTCCGGCGCTAACGTTGTCGTTGCCATCCAGCATCCGGTGGGATCGATCGCCGTTAAAAAGGGGGTAGTAAAGTCACAGATGGATTGCGGCATGGCGGCATCCGGACGGGCTGGCGGTAACTGCCCTTGTCCATGCTGATCAGGTTCCGATTGCCAGAATGCCGGGGATAGCCAATAGATCGATCGAGCCGTAATCGCAAAACCACCCTGGGGTCGGATGATCAACTCCTGAATCGGGTCAGGTAGGGTAACGGTGACGATCGCCGGTAACTCTGGATTGCCCCGTCCGGCAATGCCATGAGACAACAAAATTCTGTCAGCATAACAATGACATCCAACCTGTTGTTCCGATACCCAGTAAATCCGTTCTGTTTGCCTGCCCTCTACCTGGCCATTGCCAGTTACATTCACTACCGTCAGGGCATGGGGAGGAAAGCTACCGCCCCCTGTCGTTGAGCCTGTTAGCAACTGCTGCACAGGGGTTTGCAGAGATTCCTGCCGCAAGGATTGAAATGCACACACAGGGCTGGTGGTAGTGGGACGCAGCAGGGTAGCCGTCGGCCAGTCTTGACTGAGATACAGTTCCACACTTTCCAGAGCCGCCGTTTGGAGAGCCGTTAGCATTTCAGCCGCCGATCGAAACCGTCGTCCTGGGAGCTTTTGCAACGCTTTGGCAATCACCGCCTGAAGGGCTACCGGAATACTGGGGGGAATTTTCAGGGGTTGATTCAGGTGGGCAGACATTAAATCGGCTGGTGCCCCAGAAAACGGACGATAGCCAGCCAGCAGTTCAAACAAAAGAATCCCCACTGCATAGATATCCGAAGCGGGGGAATATTGCCCATAGAACCGCTCTGGAGCCATATACGCTGGTGATCCCGTATTATTTGCGCCCTCCGATCGCAATTCTTGACTGAGGCGAGCAATGCCAAAATCCGAGATCCGGGCAACCCAGCCCCCTCGCTGCACTGCCAGGAGAATATTTTCCGGTTTAATATCACAGTGAACAATGCCCCGACTATGGGCATGATCCAGCCCTGCCAGCACATCGGCAACCAGTTTTAGACTTTGTTGGGGATGGAGGCTAATCTCTTCGTCCACCAGGCTGCGTAATGTTCCCCCTTCACAGTAGTCCATCACCAGATACCGACCCGTCGCCGTATGCTCTAATGCCTGACAGGTGACGATGTTGGGATGTTGCAAACTTAGCAAAAACCGTAGTTCCCGCAAAAACTTATGGGTAGGGAACCGTTGGCGATCGAGATCCTTCAGCGCCACTAAACGCCCGGTTTTTCGGTGAATCGCACAATACACCTTACCGAATTGTCCCTGCCCAACCAAGCCAAGTAGTCGGTACTTGGAACGTTTTAGTTCTCTAGCCAGGAGGTTGGACACACGATCGTTAAAAGTAAGGAGTTGTGCTCAGGAGAAATGTCAAGGAGGTTTCCAGAATAGAAATGACTGGACAACGGGCGAGGTTTGGTAGGGGAGAACAACCGTATAGCCTGACGGCATCGCGGCGCTAACATCCGGACAAAGGTAAAAACTTGCCTAGAACTCTCCCAAATCCACAAACACTGAAACCGCTATGCACATAGCTTTTGCATAATGGCATCATGTTCAGCTTGGCGTTCTACCATTACCTCGGCAGGGGCAATCCGAGCGGCAACACCCACCACAAAGCGGTTACAGTCCGAATCCAGTGATTCACAGGTGGTCTGAATGCAATGGAGATCTTTCCCCGTCAGTTGGCTAAAGAATGCACTCAAGATACCAGCTTCTAGATGACAAACCGGACGATTTCCCTTAGGAGCTTGGCTGGCAAAGGGAGAATGCCAAACTTTGATCACTAAGAATCCTCGGTGCTGGTGGGTTTGATCCAGGTCAATCTTGCCCCAACCATGGGCAATCCAACATTGCTTTAAGCACTGAAGGAATTCTGCCATTGCCATGTCGGCAAGAGGAGTACCGTAATAGTCGCTCAACTCCTCCCGGAAGCGGGTATAGAAGTTTTTGCCCCACCACCGACCGCAGTTGAATAACACCAACCGAGCCGCCTGCCCAGTCTCCTTATCCAAACCTGAGTAGATTGCCTGGATTAAGGTTTCTGGCAAGGCTAACAGGCGATCGCCCTGGCGGTTTTCCAGCAAACCCATTTCCAAATCACTTCGCACATAGGCATCCGGAGCAAAGTAATTACCAGGAACGCGATTGTTTGTTAGTAGATCGGCGACGGAAATCATAACTGTGGTGGAAGGTAAGGTGGGCGGGGCAGTGAAGTTTAGACAGTCACAGCTTGTTGCTGTTGCTGCTGTTGCAATAATCCCTGTGCCAGGTTCAGTTGGGGTTGCAACAGACTGAGGTGCTTTGGATCTAATGAGGTCGTGAGTTGTTGATTCAATAGGTGGTACAACAGGGTATCGATCTCCTGGGTGTTAAACGCCACCACAGAATTACTGACCCATCCGACAAACCGATCTTTGACAAACGATGGGTCGTGTAGCAACATGCCCATCGCACAATAGCGCAACATCAACATGGCATTTTTAATACAGCGTTCTAGTTGCTCCACTTTTTCCTGGGGCATCGCCGCCTGAAGTTGATCGGCAACCTGTTGCATAATTGCCAGTTCTTGATCGCGGATTGCCCGATACGCTTCTAGACGAGCCGGTAATGAAGTAACGTACTGACTGATCAGATTGAGCTCCTCAGGTTTGAGGTAGCGGTTTTCAGCTTCGTCGAATAGGACTTCAATCTGTGGATGCATAGCAGTGAGAGAGAGTAAGGATAAAGGATAAAAGCCGGAGCGAGGATAATGTAACCAGGTCAAAGAGCAATCTGTTGAACGATTCGCTTTTAGCTTTTAACCTGGCAATCAAAACAGGTTAAAGAAGTCATCTAGCGTTAGATCATCGGGTTTTTGAGCCGGAGCCGCAGGTGAGGGAGCCGCTGCCGCGATCGCAGTTCCATCCCAGTTCACTGCCGCAAAAAATTGACTCACACTTAAGGTTAAACTGAGCGGCTCGGTACTGTGTAAAACTGCCGCCTGTTTCACCTCATGGACTTCAGGCGGATTGTCGTCCCAGTTAAAGCCACTAAAAAACGTTTGTACCGATGACTGAAGCCAAGCCTCAGACGCAGAGTAGGCACTGGAACCATTTCGATGGGGTAAGGTCATGGTCGTCATCGCAACATATCTCCTGTCCGCAACCGCTTCTCAATATCACGGGCAGTGGCACCTTCATTCAGCCAAAATGCCGCCGCATCAATCCGATCCTGGCTACCGAGCAGGAACTTACAGTAGGTTTCCCCCATCGAGTAACACTGGATTTCAATGCAACTCAGTTGCTTTTTCACCATTTCGGTAAAGAAGCCAGCAAACAGCCCAGCATACAGGAAGCAAACGGGCTTACCAACATCCCCCAGGGTACGGGCAACCGCCGAGTCAAAAATGTTGATGAACATAAACCCCTGTTTACGATCGCCCATATCCACTTCCCAGCGTCCCCATCCCTGGGAGGTAAAGGGCCACCACCAGGTTTCCAGCAAAAACAGCAGGTTCGTTTGACGAATATTGCGATCGAATTCTTTTTCAAACCATTTCTCGAAGAAGAAGGCATCTTTCTGCCCCCACTCACACCCAATGGTATACATGGTGGCCGCCGAAGCATCACCAACTTCTTCTTCCAATCCTTCGACTAACCCAATAATGAAATCTTCCGTCGTCAGGATATTCAGGCTATTGTTCCAGTCCACGATCGTGCCAGTCTCGGGACGGAATTGAAAGAAATCCCGAAAACCGTAGTGGTTGTGCTTTTTCGGATTTTTAGCTTTGGCAGGATTTTGGTGGGTCGTCACTGTCGCCATGGGGTTCTCTTGGCAAATTCTAAGTAGTTTAGCAGTCGCGATCGGGCGGGGAGAGCCACGACTCCCAATCACGCTGGTTCAGGTCATGCAAGCCGGATTCAAACAAGAGAGTTGATCAAGGCAAGGCTCGTAGATCCCTATCACCCTGGAGAGCGAAAAGAAATGACTCTCTGAGTCCGTCCTTGACTTAATATTCCCTCTGTTTGCAAGATCTAACTCAAGCTGGAACCGTTGAATTAAGAGATTTGTAAACTCAACTTAATATTTCGCAATCGCTAAAGCAACGAGGTATTGATTGATGCCAAAACCTACGCAGGATGACGATCGGGAACAACGCATTACTATGCAAGTTCTCGTCGATGTTTATGAGGACACCGAATCAGGATTGAGCTGGTATTATTACCTGGAAAATCGGCTGCAATTTCCATTTAAAGCACACTGGACAAAAAATCGTGATCAGAAGCCCATCACTGGGGAGATCGTCGAGGTGATCGGTTTGTCCCCCGAAGCTGACTGTGAACGTGAAATCTGCGTGAATATTCGCTACCGTGAAGGGGAACTAGAGGATGAGTTTGCTGTACCCTTAGCCGATCTTGTGCCGATCAACGTGGAGGCGGATACCCAGGAAGCGATCGGCGATTGGCACTACTGGATGGATATGGGCTACGGTTCGGGAGAAGCAGCCGTATGACTCGGCGTTATATCAACAGGGGGCAAAATGGCGATCGACCTATATTTAATTCGGCATGGTTTGGCAGGGGAGCATGGTAGTTATGCCAACGACAATGAACGTCCCCTCACCGATGAAGGCAAACAGAAAACTCGGTTAGTGGCAAAGCGGTTACGCCAGTTGGGCTTACAGTTTGACCAGATGTTAACCAGTCCCCTCGTCCGCGCCCGCCAAACAGCAGAAATTTTGCTAGAAGTCGGTTTAAGCCAACAGTTAGACACCAGCCCCAGCTTAGCCCCTGGCGGAGAACTATCGGCATGGTTGCAATGGCTCGCCGCCACGCCCCTGTCCGATCGCCCCTGTCTGGCATTAGTTGGTCATGAACCGGGCTTAAGTACCTGGGCAGAAACCCTCGTATGGGGCAGTGCCAAAGGTGCCCTGATCCTGAAGAAAGCTGGCGCGATCGGCTTAACCCTCCCTAATACGGGATCTCCGATCGGTCATAGTGAACTCTTCTGGCTCACGCCCCCCCGGTTACTATTAGAGCCGTAGCATTTAGCGTGAAGCGTAATTTTCCTGAGATTGGTGGATCGATCGGGAGTCAGGGGTTAATTGTTAAGAAGCAATTGATCATTAATCACTGACACCACTGATGCGGTCATGTATCCTGAATATACTAAGCGCACGAAATAATTAAAGGTAAGTGGTGATGGCAGCTCAATCAACGGATCAAAAGCTCGTCAGAGGTTGGCAGGCGGTACTCGCTCCCCACGGTATGGGCTATCGCATTAAGCTGTTGTCCCAATTGCTGGCCCGTCGCTTTCAAGAGCAACTCGATCCGTTTGGGCTCACGCCGTTTCATTGGGTTGTGCTGTGTTGCCTGTGGGAAGAAGATGGACTAGCCACTTCCAGCATTGCCGATAAATTGCAGCAGGTGGGTGGCACTCTAACTGGGGTGCTCGATCGCATGGAGGAACGGGGCGTGATTCGGCGAGAGCGGGATCAACAGGATCGACGGATCTGGCGGATCTGGCTGACGGATGCCGGACGGAAATTAGAGGATATTCTGCCTCCGATCGCCGTGGAGTTGCGGGAACAAGCCATGCAGGGCATTCCTTTAGCCGAACGGGAACGCTTGTCAGAGTTAGTCGATCTGATCATTGCCAATCTGGCTTAAGCCCAGATGGTTGTATAAAAAATTAGGGCAGGTTACCTATGGATAATCTTACGTAGGGGCGTGACAGTTGGTAAACAGTCCTTGCCGGTGACCTAACAATCTCTGCCAAATGCCGCGCCCGTACCAAAAGATGCGGAGTTATTTAATTCCCATTCCTAAGTTTGATTGAATGCGCGATCGTTAGCGAGTGGCTTCCAACAACCGCGAGAAATAAAAGCGAGTTTTGGTCATGGCGTGGCGTTGCATTTTCCACCCCAGATCTTCCAGAATTTTGACGACATCGGATTCTTTATGCAGGTAAGCACGTGTCGCTTTACTCGGCCCAGGGAAGAAATCACCAATCCGCTTCAGCAAGGTATAGCAGGGAGTTTTCGGCGCAAAGCTGAGGATTAACCGCGATTCAGCTAACGAACTGAGATGAGAGATCATTTCCGCCGCTTTGTCCTGGGGGTAATGGATCAATACATCCAGACAAACGACCGTGTGATAGCGTCCCGTTAGGGATTCCAGATCATGGACTTCAAATACAGGATTCTGGCTTTGCCCCAATTCCTCCGTCGCTCGGGTTTTGGCTTCTTCGATCATCTTTTCTGAGATGTCGCTGGCGAATACCTGTGCCCCCGCTTCTGCCAGGGGGATGCTGAGGCTACCCACCCCACAACCGGCATCACAAATCGATAATGCTGGGAGATTACCATCTGCCCGTAACCATTCCAACAACGTATCGACCGTTTTTTGGTGTCCCGTCCGAATATCTAATTGAACTTTATTGACTTCACCATCGCCATAAATTCGCCGCCAGCGATCGAATCCCGTGGCATTGAAATAATCCCGAACGATCGTCTTATCATCGAGTGCCGTCATGCGAACCTATTTCCCTGTGGGTTTGTGAACAATTAATTATTATCAGGGGCGAGGGGAGCCAATTCAATGAGTCAGCCCATCAACAGTCAGATCGGTAGGGATGTTGAACGATGCATCCCTACGATCGCTGACCAACCAACAATTAGTCGTAAATCCAGGACAATAGGGTGGGTTGCCAACTGACGAGTTCTTCTTCTTTGAACCAGAGGCTAATTTCAGTTTGCGCGGTTTCGATCGCATCGGAGCCGTGGATGATATTGCGACCAATATTGGCACCATAATCGCCGCGAATGGTACCGGGTTCGGCAGTCAGGGGATTGGTCGCACCGATGACTTTTCTCGCCGCCGCCACAACTCCATCACCTTCCCAAACCATTGCGACAACGGGACCAGAGGTAATGAAGTTGACCAATCCAGCAAAGAAAGGTTTTTCCTTGTGCACCCCGTAATGAGACTCTGCCAATTCGCGGCTGACTTGCATCAGCTTTAAGCCCACTAATGTAAAGCCTTTGGCTTCAAACCGTCGAATAATTTCGCCAATTAATTTCCGCTGTACCCCATCCGGCTTGATTGCCAAAAATGTCCGTTCCACGAGTGACTCCTCAAAAAAAATTGCTCAACTTGTCCAACCAACAGATTAGCTCATTGCGCTTCACAAAACGCAACGCAGACTAATTCGGCTGACTCAAGTGGCATGGTGACGATACCAGGCGATCGTCTGCTGTAAGCCTTCTCGTAAACCAATCTCAGCCGTAAATCCAAAGGTGGCTTGAGCGCGAGAGGTATCCAGGCAACGGCGAGGTTGTCCATTCGGTTGCTCGGTTTGCCAGAGGATCTCACCATCAAACTGCATCAATTCACAAATCAACAGCACCAGGTCTTTAATCGAGATTTCTGTGCCCGTACCCAGGTTGACAGGTTCGGCATCACTGTAATGTTGAGTGCCCATGACAATCCCGCGTGCCGCATCCTGGGAATAGAGGAATTCCCGCGTTGGACTGCCATCGCCCCACACCGCAAGCTGGCGATCGCCCCGTTGCTGTGCCTCATGCACTTTGCGAATTAACGCCGGAATCACATGGGAACTGCGGGGATCAAAGTTATCTTCTGGGCCATACAGATTCACGGGTAGCAGATAAATGCCATCAAACCCATATTGCTGGCGATAGGCTTGCAGTTGCACCAGCAGGGCTTTTTTGGCAATGCCATAGGGCGCATTGGTTTCCTCGGGATAGCCATTCCATAAATCGTCTTCTTGAAACGGGACGGGCGTGAATTTGGGATAGGCGCAGATGGTGCCAATACAAACCAACTTCTGGACTCCCGCCTGGTAAGCGGCATGAATTAACTGCGTTCCCATGATCAAGTTGTCGTAAAACAACTCAGCCGGTTTTTCCCGGTTTAAGCCAATGCCACCCACATGCGCCGCCAGATGAATCACAATATCTTGCTGCTCAACCACACGCTGACAGTTTTCCCAAACCCGCAGGTCACACTCCTGCGATCGCGGGACGGTAATCTTGCGGCGATCGGCTCCCGCCTGTTGCAATTGGGCAATCACCTGTCGTCCCAGAAAGCCCGCTCCACCTGTAACCAAAATCCGTTTATCAGTTAAATCTAATCCGGCTGAAACCATTGATGGCGCTCCCTTGGGTATCTGTTGGCGATCGCTGCTGCCTTTCAGAGTACCCACTGAGCGATGGATTATCTTATTTGAACTGTGAAATGCATTTACACTAATCTTTGTTGTCCGTCTAGATGAACGAACAGATAATGGTTTTATTCTGACTAGAAATATTTTCTAGAAATAGAGATAGAGATAGATCGAAATGGTCTTTGGAGGTTTTTGTAATAGCCACTGAATTTTAGGTAATGACCAGGGCAGAACTCAAAGCTTATCTACCTCCAGCAATTTCGGGCGATCGCGGCTCTAAATCCAGTGGGGTCTGAAACCGACTACCGACCACCTGCCGGGAATTCCAGGTGGGATACCAGAATAAGTCCTGAACGACGATCGTCGAGCCACGGGTGAGTGACGGCTGGAAACTCACTAGACCAATGTTATTTAAGCCGACCACTTCCCGTCCTTCCTGCCACCAGCGATTGCGCCAGAGCCAGGATATCCAACGATATAGGCGACCCAACCACCCCGATCGTCGCTGCGAGGACAACCGCCAGTCCCCGGCATTGCTCCAAAGTAGGGGTTGCGCTGCCTGACGGTTCATCCAGGTAATTGAGTAGCCCCAATCCGGCGGAGCTTGCTCCTGCGTCAAGCCTTTGCGGGATTGCAGGTAAGGGGTGAGCGATCGCACCTCCCGCAGTTCATGGGGCTGATGCCAAGCAATCCAACTGCGGTTCCGTTCTGGCAAGAGGGATTTAACCTTTGTATGAATGACCCGCGTTTTCCATTCCGAGTTTTTCAGGGCACTGGAAGTCAGTTGGGCTAACACATGGGGTCGGGGTTGGGGCTGAAGTGTCCAGTAATCCAGGCGCACCATTGCTCCATAGTGGATATCACCCGACAGAATCACCACGCGATCGCGGCGTTCAAATAACGTCGATAGCAATTCTGCCAACGCCGCTTTATGGACATTCCAGGCATCTCCGACATCATGTTTAAACACATTTCGCTGCTCTAACTGCCAGTGCTGCACCCAGTCAATTACCTGCAAACTGACTAAATTGGTGGGGGCAATCACCAGGGTCAGTTGAATCGTAGATTGCCCCGTTTGGCTCAGGCGATCGGTGGTTTGAAGCGGTTCCCGAATCTGGCGCTCAAATGCCGTAGGACTGAGGAGCATCGGGGGGGCAACGGTAGCCGCATCGCCCGCCGGATAGCCCCGCCAGGTCCGGGTATCAAGGACAATCACCTCATAACAGGCAGTCCGAATCGTGTAATGCCAATTGAGCGATCGGGCATCATGCTCCAGGATCAGCACATCCTCATCCAGTTGCATCTGGGGCAACCCCGTTAACGGATCGGTTGGTGGTAATCCTAAACACCGGGCGATCGTGTGGTTGGCAGTGGTATCCGTCCCCGCCGAGGCAGACCAATCCACTGCCGCTTGTAACAGGGTTGCCCCTACCTGCCCCGGTTGAAATTGCGCCGGAGTATTGCCCCAGGCTTGAAACAGCGCATAGGCAAGTAAGCCATTTTGCACTACTCGTTGCCCAAACGGTTTGCCTAATACCTGCAAACACCAGGCTTGGTTTAAGTACCAATCATCACTGATATCATGGTCATCAAAAATCATGTAGGTAGGGACATTAGCTAATAGCCGCCGCACTTTCCCCACCGTTTGACTAAAGCGCATCAGTTCTGCTGCCTCTTGATCCCATGCCTGCGCCTGTTTCGGCGTTTTGCTAAACTCTAGCCCTAACGGTAACGGATCGCTCCACAGGGTTTGTGACCAGGAGAACAGGTAAATGGCAAGATATTCCCCCAAACTAAACAGATGACTTTTGGCATTCTCGGCTTGATCGGGTAAGCCAGCTGTGAAGCCCGCCTTTTGCTCCGCGATCGTACTGCGTTGTCCCGGCAATAACTCTTGTGCCTGAAGGGTCGTCACCGGAGTAACTGGTAACGCTTCTTGCCAACCCAATAAACTATCTCCAGCTTCAGTCAACAGCCAGAGCAGGGGATCGGCAACATCATCGCCATAAATTTGATCGCCCGTAAAAAACAGGTGATGTAAGCGATCGTTCGGCTCAGAGGCATGGGCTTGAATCCAGTCATCCAAAATTGGCAGGGTATCCTGACCTTTGCCATGCAATTTGCGGCAGGAACCATGCGCGATCCGCACCTGATTGAGATCAACGGGGGGTAAGGCAAAGGTCGGGAGTTGATGCGCGAAATAACTGACTGTCACCTGCGGTAGTAAGGCTGAGGTCAGGGCAGATTGCAGCGAAACTTCTTTTTCCTTAGAATGAGAAAATTCTCGGTTAGGATGAGCAGCATCCTCAATCACAAGCTGTAAATTGTAGGCATACAGGCAACCGGGCTGCAAAGTTGTTGCCCCAATGGGTTCGGCGGTCACCGCCACTAGATGTAAGAATTGGCCGATCGCCACCGTCGATCGCGTCCCCTGAAACAAATGTTGGGTAATCCGAGAACCATGCTCCTCCGTGGCATACACATCCAGCGTCACCTGACAGGGCTGTTGGCAAGCGACCCAAACCGTGACCGTATGCGGGTCAGTATGGCGCAACATCGGACCAGCCAAAATCAACGGTAGCTGACTCAGGCGATCGCGCAAAGGAACCCAGGATTTCATGCGGCAGTGCCTATTCAGAGCAAGGAATCACCAATTTCCTAGTGTACGCTACTGCTAGAGATTCGTCTGGGTCGTCTGGCGATGCCATTAGAACCGATCCACGGCTGGAAATTGTTGGGCGGCGGCGGCTCTCGCTGCTTCTCCACAGGTGCGGGGAGTTGGAAAGATCTTGCCCGGATTGGCGATCGCCGTGGGGTCAAAGGCTTGCCGGATCCATTGCATCGTTTCCAGATCGGTAGGAGAGAACATTTCCGGCATATAGCAGCGTTTGTCTGCCCCAATCCCATGTTCACCAGAAATACTGCCGCCAACCCGCACACAGAGTTTGAGAATTTCTCCCCCTAACTCCTCAACCTGCTCCAATGCCCCCGGCACAGAGTTATCGTATAGAATCAACGGATGCAAATTGCCATCGCCAGCATGAAACACATTGGCAACGTGATACCCGTGTTTTTCTCCTAGCGCCTCGATTTCCTTCAATACATACTCCAGGGTCGTGCGGGGAATCACCCCATCCTGCACATAGTAATCGGGAGCCATTTTACCCATCGCCGCGAAGGCAGCTTTCCGCCCTTTCCAGAGCGTCAGGCGTTCCTCTAAATCGGCAGCTATCCGGACATGACGCGCCCCATTCTGGTAGCAAATCGTTTCAATCCGGCGGCTATTCTCCTCAGCTTCTACTGCTAAACCATCCACTTCCACCAGCAAAATCGCTGCCGCATCACGGGGATAACAGCCCGTTGCCACTACATTCTCAACGGCATTAATGCTCATGTTATCCATCATTTCCATGCCACCAGGAATGATGCCTGCCCCAATAATGTCCGATACGGTCGCCCCCGCCGCTTCTACACTGGGAAAATCTGCTAGGAGAACCCGAATCGATTCTGGAGCTTTCAAAATTCTCAGCGTAATTTCGGTAGCAATGCCTAATGTCCCTTCCGAGCCGACAAAGATCCCCGTCAGGTCATACCCCGGCATTTCTGGAATACTGCCGCCCAAATCCACGATCGCGCCATCCGGTAACACCACCTTCAAGCCCAAGACATGGTTCGTCGTCACCCCATATTTGAGGCAATGCACTCCCCCTGAGTTTTCTGCCACATTGCCCCCGATCGAGCAAATGATTTGACTGGAGGGATCCGGCGCATAGTAGAATCCGGCTCCACTGACCGCCTGAGTTACCCAATTGTTAATCACCCCCGGTTGTACCACCACCCGCTGATTCTCCAGATCCACTTCGAGAATCTGTTTCATCAAGGCGGTGACAATTAACACACAGTTCTCGATCGGCAGAGCGCCCCCCGATAGCCCCTGTCTCTTATACACATCT